>JBGTFW010000300.1:0-60572 GCA_041747075.1 Pirellulaceae bacterium | reverse complement strand
CCGCCTTCGCGGGGATGACGCGCTGTGGACTTTGCGGGGATGACGCGCTGTGGACTTTGCGGGGGTGACGCGCTGCCGCCTTCCCTGGGTCCCCGCCTTCGCGGGGATGACGCGCCCTCGGGGATGACGCAAGTTCGCGGGGATGATGCGCCTTCGCGGGGATGACGCGCTGCCGCCTTCCCTGGGTCCCCGCCTTCGCGGGGATGACGCGCTGCCGCCCTTCCGGTTTACGGTTTGGCCCGCGGCTAGCGGGCTAGCGCACTAACGACCGTTCAGGGGGAAGTCGCTTTCGACACTATTGAGCAAGCTCCACCAGATGTCTTGAAGCGCAACGCGCTCGTCGGACGCGGCGTCGAGGATGAGCAGCCCCTGTTCGATTTCCTCTTCGAGTGCCGATCGACCGGAGGCTGCAAGGATCAAGTGCCCGATTTTTTCGCGTGAGGACATCGAGCTGGCGGCAATTGCGTCCAGATCCGCGCTAATCGATGGCGACGTCGCCCACTGGTTATCGCGAGTCGGCAGGTTCTGGCGAATGACGCGATCGGTGGCGGTTGCCGCCTGGCCGTCAATTCGTGCGAGCAGGCCGGCGGACAAGGCGTCGTCGGGCCGCTTGTTGCGGTAGGCGTTGGCGACAATGGTCAACGAACCGACCGCGGAGCGTTGATTTTCCATACGCGGGTAGAACTGGTTGAAGCGCGGTGCCGCTCCCCGGAAGGGGTTATTTGCCGCCAACTGCTCATCGGTCCCGACACCCGCCGAGAATGCGTCGGTCAAAACGATCGTTCGTACGAGCCAAGGCAACTGAAAATCGTTGGCGGCCCATTGGCTGGCGAGCATTTCGCGAATTTCCAGCAATTCCGGCGCGGCGGCGGCGCGCGAGCCGTCGATCCCGGACATCGGCACGTTCAGCAACGCGATCCAGACGTGCTCGACCAACGCTTCGCGGAACTCGCTCGATGCGGCGACATGGGAAGCGAGCAAGCTGCGCCGGTCCACCTTGGCGACGAATCCGTTGGCTGCTGGGGCCAGATCGCCCAGGCGGGGGAGCGCTGCGCGCTGCTCACCATCGATTCCGGTGTAGGGCAAGGGAGCTTCCACGCGTCCCTCATTTCCAAAAGGCAAAAAGTTCCGGTTGACGACGTAGTAATGGTTGTTGTCACCGTCGGGTTCAAAGCGCAACTGGGCAAGAAACGATTCAAACCCGTAAAACTCTTCCTGCGTCGCCAGCATGTCGATCGAATTCGCAACGCCGTGGCTAGAGTCGTGACACCGGGCGCATTTCATCGAACGACCGAGTAGCGTGCCCGCCAAATGCGCGCCAGCCGTTTCGATGTTCCCAAATCGCTTGTTCAGACCGACGAGGTAGCTTGCCGCGGGTTGGAACCGGTCGCTGTCCGGCCGGGTCGATCCGACGACGGACACCAGATTGTAAATCGTTGCATCAAGGGGAGTCTCCGCCGCGATCTGATCGGTCATAAACTCGCGGGTCCGCTGGATATCGGCGTCGTTCGAATCGATTTCGGGGCTGATTCCCAATAATCTCCAGGCAATCAACTGCCCCCAATGGTTCGCGAATTCGTCCGCAAGGTCCTCGTGCGTGAGAACCCGGTCGACCAGACTCGCACGAATCTCTTCGTCAGACCCCGAACCGGCAACGAGCCTGTTCAGCTCGGACTGTTCATCCGCCGTGGGCGTTCGACCGATCAATCGAGTGACAAGTCGCGTTGTCCAGTTATTCAGCGCAAGTGGTTCGACCGGTTCCAATCCGGCCGTTTGCCATGCGCGCCGGAGGCGATCATCGACTTGTCGGGCAACTTCGTTCGAGTCGGCTGGGACAAGTTCCGGCAAGGGTTGACGTTCGAATGGTGGAGGGTTCACCAGCGCGGTTTGATCCGCTGGCACATCGTTCGACGCCACGCTTGGCGGTTCCACAAACTCCGGTTGGGAATCATTTCGGCGATCCGTCGGCCCATCGATGCCATTCCGCGGCGTGCGGCGGTCCCGCTCTTTTAATGGAGTTTCCGCAAAAAGGAATCCGTCGTCGCCCGGCGAGTCAGGGAAAGCGGTGTCTTCGCCAGGATTCTCATGGTTGACAAGTCGGGGATCGCGCGGACCAGCATCAGGCCACAACGACCAAACGATAACGCCAGTCGTCAGCAACAGTCCGGCGGCAAGGGCGAGAATTGAGCGAAGGTTGCCCCGACCGGAACCGGTTGAACTGCTCCCGTCCGTCGCGTTCGCGCGGCGCGATACGGCTCCGGACGCAGCAATCGTTGTGCGACGATTCGACGCGAGCGTAACGGCCCGTTCAATCGAACCGGCGGCCGCTTCGCCTGGACCACTTTCCGCGTGTCCATTTTCGGCCGCGTTGGCTTGAAGCGTTCGCGCAATATCGGCAGCGGTTCGCGACGGCGTCGCGCCGGTAAGCATTTCGTCGAGAAACGCATCGAGTATCGTGTCGCGTGGTTCAGTCATTTTGATTCGGCGTTCCGGGCCTCAATCAATCGTTCAACGCAATCCCGCAAACGGGACTTGGCCCGCTGCATGAGGTTCTTGGCACCGTTTTCGGAAATCGACAGCCGCGTGGCAATCCTCGCCCGGGTATAGCGGTCGCGGAATCTCAATTCCAGCGCCAGCCGCGGCCGTTCACCAAGCTTCTGAAAACAGGTTCGCAACGCCTCAAGGTATTCGTCTCCATCTCGGTCCGTTACCAGTTCAATCCAGACCTGCTCAAACCGTTCGACGTTCTCGACCGCGACGACTTTCCCCCCCCGGCGCTGGACGGAAATAAACAGGTTGCGGGCAATTCGCCGCAAAAAGGCCCCCGTCGTGCTCTCGTCATAATGGTCAAATGGTTTCTGGAGAATCTTGACAAACGTGTCCTGAACCAGGTCGTCGGCCATCGAACCGTCACAACCCAAGGCGCGGAGATACCGCCACAGCCCGAGCTGATGCCGTTTCACCAGTGCCGCAATGTCGATTTCCGACGACGGTACGGGTGGTTTCGGGGACGACGACGAATTCATCGAGTTCGCCTGAAAATGAACGCTTTTGACGGGCTTTTTGTACTCACCGTACCTTCCCGGCCAGGTTGCAAGGTCGCGGGGAGGGTCGATTCACCGCAATAACCGGCAAAAATCACGCAAACCAGCAAATCTTGATGTTCCCAAAAGTTATTTTTGTGAATGGGAAACGATCAACCGGGTCCCGGCGTTATTCTAACACGAAACGGCCTTGGGCCGGAAACTTCATGAGCCGCAAGACGCTGGCCGAGAGTGAATTACCGGAAAAAAACGGCGGCTTGCGCCTTGCCGCTCACGAAACAGGCTTGTCAGTCAGCAGCAAGGACCACGGATAAAGGACCACGGATAAAGGATATTCTCCGGCAATTTCGTCAGGCGCGCCGCGTGACAACGGGACGGCGGCGACCGGGAAAACAGTGCCGGCAAATCTCGCACCGCGTTCCGTCGCAGCCGCGGGCCGTACAGAATTGGCGTCCGTAAAAAATAATTTGCAGGTGAAGTGCGATCCAACGATGCTCCGGAAAGATTGTTTTCAGGTCCGCTTCTGTTTGTTTCACGGACTTGCCGGAACTCAGCCCCCACCGCTGCGCCAGCCGGTGAATGTGCGTGTCGACCGGAAAAGCGGGAATTCCAAAGGCTTGCGCCATGACGACACTGGCCGTTTTGTGACCGACTCCCGGCAAATCTTCGAGTTCGATGAAACTGGCTGGAACTTGACCGTTGTGACGTTCCACGACGAGTCGCGACAATGAAACGATTGCCCTGCTTTTTTGAGGGGAAAGTCCGCAGGGCCGGATGACCTCGCGCACGGACTCCTCGGACAGGGCGGCCATCGCGCCAGGCGAGTCGGCCAGTTGAAACAGCGCGGGCGTGACCTGGTTGACACGCTCGTCGGTACATTGCGCACTGAGCAAAACGGCGATCAAAAGGGTAAACGGGTCGCGATGATCGAGCGGGAGCGGCGGATGCGGATACAGTTCATCCAGTCGGCGTTCGATGTACGCGGCGCGTTCCGCTTTCTTCATTCCGTTCCGTCGAATCTGATGTCCCGTGCTGCCCGCACTCGCAAGGTTATTCGGATGTCCTGGCCGGTTCGTAGGGATGGTCCCGTTTCCGCAACACTTCGGCGCTAATAATCTGATCGGGTTGGGGCTGGTCCGATTCCTCCGGGTTGACGCGTTGCAAGCTGTCGACGATCGATTGTCCCTCAATGACCCTTCCAAAAACCGTGTGGCGACCATCGAGATGCGACGTTCGGGAGAACGTAATGTAGAATTGCGAGCCTCCGGTGTTGCGAGTTCCGGTGTGCGCCATCGACAGCACATAGGGAAAATGGCGGCGAAAATCACTTTCGTAACATTCGCAGTAGATCGTATAACCCGGACCGCCGGTTCCGTCTCCTTTGGGATCGCCCGTCTGGGCCATGAAGCCGTCGATGACACGATGGAACGTCAGTCCGTCGTAAAAGCCTGTTTCAACAAGATTAACAAAATTCCCGACGGTATCGGGTGCCTCATTTTCGAAAAGTTCTACAACGACCTCGCCCTTGCTGGTGACGAGTTTGACTCGCGGCAGGTCATCGGCGACCGCTTCCCGCGCGCGAATCGCCAGTTCGCGAAGTACCTCTTTGGCGGCCGGCGTCAGTCGATCGGCCTTTGCCGCCGCATCGAAATACTCCGGACCGACCCCGGCGTCGATCATTGATTGCCCGAGTTCCAGCGCCTTGCTGTCACGCTCGAATGCGGCATGATTGATCACGAGGCCGGTGAGAGTCTCGGACAACGCCTGATCGGGCGTTCCGTTCATTAACTTCTCAACGGCGGCCTTCTCAATTCGCTCGACCAGTTCGATCGCCTGGTTGTTTTGCTCCACGTATTCCGTGCGAATTTGCCGCGCCGATTCGGTGTCCGTCTCGCCTCGAACGCGCTCCTCCAGCTCCGTCAACGACGATTCCATCGCGCTCCACTCGTCAAGAAGACCTTGAAGGTCCTCCTCCGCGTTTGGCACCTCACCGGTTTCATTCGCTGGGGGGGACTCCTCCTGCTTCGGATCGTCCGGCGGCGCGGGTTTCTCCTGGTCCTGATCGTCCGGATTTCCCGAATCGTCGGGCGGCTGCTTCTCGCCGGTTTCCTGGCCAACAAGCCGCGATACCGGCAAACCGTCGACGGGAAACGTCAGCGCGATCAGGACCGCCAATGCGGGCGCGATTGCGCTGACCACGAATCGAGCAGGGCGAAACGAATTCTCGTGCAGTTTGATTCCTCTTTTCACAACTATTGGCTCCTGTTGAAGTTTCGTAAAATGGCTTGTTAGTTTCCTTGCTCCACCGGTTCGTCGAGACGGAAATTGTACTCGTGGTCGCGTTTTCGCAAGACCCGGACGGCGGTGATCCGGTCGGGAACAATTTCTGGCAACGGAACGAGTTGCAATTGTTCGTTCAGCTCGTGCGTCTCCGTCAGTGAGTCGACCACCTCCATTCCACTGTCGATATAGCCAACCACCAGGTTGTTTCCATCCATGTTGGGCATGGGGATCCGCGTGATAAAAAACTGGGTGATCGCCATATTGTCGCCGGGGACGACGACCAGCGAAAAGACGCCGCGAAAATGCCAACCGCGATCGTCGGGAGTGGGCCGCAAGTTCGGCATACGGCCCAAAGGCAACCGCGTCGTTCCGTCATTGCGAGGACATCCGCTGCGCACGGTTTGATCTGCGAGCACTTCGAAAAACAGGCCCTCGCGATACAGGTCCCTACTTTCGACAAAGCTGACGATATTGCCGACGATTTGCGGGAAGTCATCCTCGTACAACGCGACGACGATCGCGCCTTTTTCCGTTTCCAGCTCGATTTGCGGAAGCGGCTCGTTGTCGGCGGCGGCACGGCGCTCAAGTTCCTTTTCCCAGGCCTTCCGGTATAAGGCCAGCACCTCGACAATTGGCAAAAGCCGGTCGGGAGGGCTACCATGCCGCCGTGTCCAACGTTCCAGCGTTTCGTTTGCCAGATCGAATTCGTTGCCGAAAAACGCCGACTTGAACGTGTCAAAAATCAACTGCGAGTTGCCGGGATCGTGCCGGATGACCGCATTACCCGCGAGCGCGGCGAGTCGATAGTCATGTTCCGCATAAAGCTTTTCCGGCAACCCATTAAGCATGTTCGCAAGATCGGGAACAATCTGCGGCGACTCGGCATAAAGGCTGGCCGCCTGTTCAATGGCCTGTTTCCGAAGTTCATCACCGCGATGCTTGACTTCGTCAAAACGGTCGCGAAGCTCGTATTGGCCCGATTCCTCGGAGAGCCGGAACTCCAGCTTGATCTCCTCCAGTTCCAGCCAGGCCGCTTTCCATTGCCGCATCGTTTCGTCAAAATCGGCTCGCTGGACCTGTCCGCGTGCCGTAGCGGAGAACAGCAACGCGCAAGCGAGCGACGGAAGCACAAACGATAAAACGCGATGCGTCGATCGTGGCATGGCAATCACTCGACTGGATATATCGCAATCTGGTATTCCGAACGGGGCAGCCGTATTCTATCGTATTCCTGCGAGTCCGGCTGCTTGCTAAACCCCCCCAATTCGAATCAGTCATTGTCGGGAAAACACCGCAACGCAAAGTCCGATTCCCCCGCTGACCGGACACTTCGCATCGTCGGGGGTGAGTTTCGGGGCCATCCGATCGATTGGTCGGGGGATCCAGCGCAAACGCGTCCCATGAAAGATGACGTTCGGGAGACTCTCTTTAATCTCGTTGGCGGCTGGATTCCCGGCAAACACGTATTCGATTTGTTTGCCGGCAGCGGGGCGATCGGGCTGGAGTCGCTCAGTCGCGGCGCGGCCCATGCGACTTTTGTTGAACGACACTTTCCGGCGTCGCGCCTCATTCGCCGAAATATTGAGGCCCTTGACGTTGCGACAAAATGTACTCTTGAGACGTGCGACACGTTCTACTGGTCGCGACAGTTCTTTGCAAAATCACTCGACCATCCCGCAACTCCATGGGCCGTTTTTGTCAGCCCGCCATGGAACGTTTTTACCGATCAACCCGCCGACATTCATCAATTGATTGTGGAGTTCTGGCGAGCGATGCCCGACGAAAGCCTGCTTGTCGTGGAAAGCGACCAGCGATTCGACCCGGGCACCCTGCCCAAACCCGAATCGTGGCGCGTCCGCGCGTATCCACCCGCTCAACTTTGCGTTTGGCGGCCGCCCGGTGCGAATTGATGGCCGTAGTGCATGCGGCATTTATGCCGCAGCGCATGTTCGACGTAGCCACGCTTGCCAAAGCGTGGATATTCGTTGGCGAACCCGAAGTTCCCGCCGTTTGGCAACGGCAGCTACAAACACCCGCCGTTTGGCAACGGCAGCTACAAACACCCGCCCCACGCCTATACGGGGGCAGGCTCTTCGCGGGGACGGAGGAGGGACGGATGAGGCCTTCGCGGGAATGACGTTCGGAATTGACGATTGCGCACCGGGGAACTAGCCTTGAACAGGTCACAGGCAAAAGAAAATGTGGCGGTGCGGGAACAATCTTTGGCGGAATCCTTTTTGGGTCCCAGGCAGCTACAATCCTGACCTCAAACTCAATTAACAAAAATTGATCGATGAAAACATCAGGGGAAATTACACGCGTTCGCGCGGCATTCACGCTCATTGAACTTCTCGTTGTGATTGCCATCATCGGGATTCTGACGGGCCTGATCCTTGCGGCGGTCCAGTCGGCGCGCAGCGCCGCGCGATTGACGGTGTGCAGTAACCAGTTGCGCCAAATGGGACTGGCTGTCCAGACATTCCAGTCCGCCCATCAGGTCTTTCCGGCCTCCGGATGGACGCAGGCGGGGCCGGGGAATCCGGCGGGCAAGTACGTCGGCTGGCGCGCGTTGATTCTCCCCTTCGTTGAGCAGGACAATCTTCACCGGCTCTATGATTTCAGCACGAACTGGTGGGAAGGCACCAATCTGGCCGCCGCGGCGGTCCCGATCCTCCTGTTCGAATGTCCCGACGTTCCTTCGAGAAAGCCTGTTACCACGGCAGTGGCTCATCCGCCGCGACCCGCGATGACCTTTGCCAACCCGATCGCACCGACGGATTACGAGGCAATCATGGGACTCAAACCGTCGGCGGTAAACCCGCACCTTGCGACGCCACGCTACAACGCAAACAATCGCTTGTCGGTCATGCATCGAAACTCGCGCAACCGCCTCACGGATATTCCCGACGGCACGTCGCAGACGATCATGGTGGTCGAGTGCGGCGGTCGTCCTGACGTCTGGCGGGCCGGTCGCCTCGATACCAGTCTGAGTAACGATCAGGGAATTGGCTGGGCCGACAGCGAAGGCGCGTTCAGTCTCGATTTCGCAAACGCCGACGGGTCAGCCGAAGGGCTTGGACCCGTCGCCGGTTGCACCTTTCCGATGAACCGCCGCAATGACAATGAGCCTTACAGCTTCCATGCCTCGGGAGCAAATTTCCTTTTCGCCGACGGCAAGGTCAAATTCCTTTCCGAATCGATCGACCTCGAGACAATGGCCGCGCTGGTCACCCGTAGTGCCGACGACCCCGTCACTGACCTGGATTAGTCGATTAGTTGGACCGCGCCAAGTCCGACGTCGCCACGCTTGCCAAAGCGCGGATATTCGTTGGCGAAACCGGAATTTCCGCCGTTTGGCAACGGCAGCTACAAACACCCGCCGTTTGGCAACGGCAGCTACGAATACCCGCCGTTTGGCAACGGCAGCTACGAATTTCCGCCGTTTGGCAATGGCAGCGCCATGTTCGACACAATCGACCCGGTGCCGCGCCTCAATCCGAGCCAGCGTTATTCGCCCTCGATACAGTACAGCTTCGTGTCGGACCGGATGAACATCTGGTCGTCGCTGATTGCGGGGGTGGCATTGAAAAGACTGTCGTCCCCCTCAAAATCGTTGGAAGCCACCTTTTCAAGTGTCTCGTCCGCCTTGACAACGTGAACGGCACCGCTTCGGGTCACAAAGTAAATATGATTCCCCGCGATGACGGGTGAGGCGTAGTTGCCCGCTGGTCCGCGACGCTGCCCGTCGCCACTTGCCGATTCGTCAGCCAGTCGAACCTCGCTAACCAACTCGCCATTTTTCGTATTCACACAGGAAGCGATGGAACCCGAAGCCAGCCAGAACATGTGATCGCCCTGGACGATCGGAGTTCCAATCGCGCTTTTGACCGGCTCGGTCCAGACCGTGTGCGATTCTGAAACGTCTCCTTCGCCACCGCTCCGCAGCGCAATCGCCCTGCCCTGCCTCCCCCCCAGCGTGTAGATCACATCGCCGCTGGTTGTCGTACTGGTTGTCACGGTCTGCGCGACAGGCGACGCGGCATTCCAGAGTTCCTTGCCGTTGTCCGGGTCGATCCCATACAGGCGATCTGGAACACTGTAGACCAGCTCGGCTTCCTTGCCTTGATTAACAATCACCGGCGTCGACCAGCAGTTGGTAAATTTCGGGTTTTCAATCCGCCAGACTTCCTTGCCGTCGGCCTTGTTAAGCGCAATCAGGGCATGTCCCTCGATGCCGGCGTTGACAATGACCTTGTCGTCGTGAAGGATTGGACTGGCACCGCCACCCCACGCGGCAGGGTCCGACATGGTACCCACATTGGTTTGCCAAATTTGTTTTCCCTCCATGTCGAATGCCACAACTCCGTCTTTGCCAAAGAAAACAAAAACGTGCTCGCCATCGGTCACAGGCGTGCTGCTTGCATAACCGTGTTCGTTGATAAAGCCCTTGTACGGGTCTTCGGGATTCGTTGATTTCACCGTCGCCCGCCAAAGCTCCTTGCCGTCCGCCCGATCGAAACAAATCAAGTGGCGTTCCAGGTCAGCGGGTTCGCCCGGGTCCTTGCGATCAACTCCAAAGCCCGTATAGCACGTGACGTAAACGCGATCACCGAAAACGATCGGGCTGGAGGAGCCTGGACCAGGCAGTTCGATCGACCATTTGATATTCTCGTCGGCGCTCCAGGTCGTCGGGATCGACGAGTCGGGAGCAATGCCCGTCCCGCCCTCCCCGCGAAAGCGGGTCCAGTCGTCCGCCGTGGCGGTAGCGATCAGGAGAACGAGAGTCGACATAAACACCGTTGCCAGGCTGATTCTTGCAAACATCCCAAACCCCTTTTTTGAATTGAGTGAAACCCGTCCCAACGTCGCCCCAAGCGCGTCGCCCCAAGAGCAAGAGCAGAAGCGCATTTGGATATTTTGCCGTTGAGTCGCCAAGAGTCTAACAAATCCGCCGACCGACACCAAGCCGCTGAGTCATTTCGGGACCATGAACGGATTGACGTGGCGCAAGCTGCCAGCTTGCGAAAATCAATCAGACTGGCAAGCTTGCAGCCCGCGCCACGCTGGTTTGCGCCCCAATCAATCACGGCGTTTGGTCGGGTACTTCACTGTCGTCATCGGATGGATCGTTGTTGGCCGCGTTTTCGTCTTTGGCCGCTTCGATATCCGGGGCCGCTTCCGAGTCCCCTGCGGACTCGTCCGCATCATCCGTTTGGCGAAAAGCCCGATACAGGCCGCGCAGCCTGATCGTGAACATGCCGCGACCATGCGTCGCCGCGACGAGCACCTTGTCTCGTTCCTGCAGGGCCAGGTCGTGGACAAACGTAATGGGCATTTTGCTTCCCAACACGTTCCAGTTCGTTCCTCCGTCGATCGTCACAAAGACGCCCATGTCGGTTCCGACGTACAGGATGTCGGCATGGTTCGGATCTTCAAAGATGACATTCACGGGTCCGCCGGGAATTCCGCTTCCAATGTCGCGCCAGCTCGCTCCGTAATCGGTCGAGCGATAAACGTACACCTGGAAATCATCGTCTCGTTTTCCATTGAAGGTCGCGTAAACCGTCCCTTCGTCGAATCGCGAGGCGACGACTCGCGAGACCCATTTGCGCATCAGCCCGTTCATGATCTCGGTCCACTGGCCCCCCCCGTCGCGCGTCACATGCAGTCGTCCGTCGTCCGTACCGGCGTACAGCAGTCCAAACTTCAGTGGCGACTCGGAGATTGCGGTAATTGTGGAAAAGGGAATATTGCCTTGCCGCGACGGTTCGACGCGCGTCAGATCGTCGCTGATCCGCTCCCAGGTTTCGCCTTGATCGAGTGAGCGGAAAACACAATTCATTCCGTGGTAGATGATCCGCGAGTTGTGGGGAGAAAGGATGAAAGGTGCCAGCCACTGGCCGCGAAGCGGCGCTTCGTCCTTTCCGGACACCGGCGCGATCGATTTCGTATCGCGCGGCTCAAGCCGAGATCGCTGAATACTGCCGTAAAAACCCGCGCTGTAAAAAATGTTCTCGTCATCGGGATCGATCGCCATGGTGCTGGCTTCGCCGCCGGGAATCGATTCCCACTCGTGCAGCTCCGATCTCCCGGCGCGATAGTCCGATGGTCCGCGCCAGCTATGATTGTCCTGAATCGAGCCGTAGACGCGAAAAGGGCGCGCATTGTCGACTTCCACGTTGTAGAACTGGACGACTGGCAGGTTCTCAAGGTTCTTCCACGTCTCGCCGCCGTCGTACGAAATGTTGACGCCGCCGTCGTTGCCATTGATGAGGTGCCGCGAGTTTTCCGGGTTGATCCACATCGCGTGATGATCGGCATGAAGGCCACGAAAGCCGCAATTGGTAAAGGATTTTCCTCCGTCGGTTGACTTGAGCAACGGAACGCCGAGCACGAAAATCGTGTTCTCGTCGTTCGGATCAACGCGAATTTGCCCAAAGACCCAGCCATAGGTCGCAAAGGCTCGCGACATCAGTTCGTCCCCTTCGCTGGCGAGTTTCCAGTTCGCACCGCCATTGTCCGATCGGTAAACCTCGGCGCCCTTGATCACGTCGCCGCGACGCCGGCCGTAATTGTCCTGCTCATCATCGTCAGCCTTTCGCGCAAGCGCGTGATTGTCGATTACGGCGTAGAGAACGTTCGGTTTCGAGTGGCTGATGGCCAATCCGATCCGACCTGAGTCCTCGTCGGCAGGGAGTCCCTCGGTCAGTTTCTCCCAGTTCGCTCCGCCGTCAGTCGTCTTGAAGACGCCGTCGTCGCCGCCTGGCAGCGGATCACTCCACGGACGACGAATACGGTTCCACATCGCGGCGTACAGCGTCTTCGGATCGTCCGGGGACATCACAAGGTCAATCGCACCCACGTGGTCGGCGACAAAAAGGACCTGAGTCCAGGTCTTCCCGCCGTCGGTCGTCTGATAGACGCCGCGCTCGGGATTGTTCCGATACTCATGACCTGACGCGGCGACGTACACCGTGTCGGGATCGTCCGGATGAACGACGATGCGGGCAATGTGACCCGAATCGGCCAGACCCATGTGATTCCACGTTGCGCCGGAATCGTCGGAGCGATAAATACCCGTACCGGCCATGCTGCTGCGAAAAATATTCGACTCACCCAATCCGATCCAGACGGTGTCGGGTTTTGACGGGGCGACTGCAATCGCGCCCGTCGACCCCGACGGTGCGTCGTCGAAGATCGGCGTCCACGTGGTTCCTTCGTTGGTTGTTTTCCAGAGACCACCCGACGCCGTCGCCACGTAAAACGTAAAGGGTTGTCCGGGCGGCACCGCGATATCGGTGACGCGCCCGCTCATCAACTCCGGGCCAATGAACTGCCATTCAAGCGACTTGAAGCGTGAGTCGTCACGCATTTCCAGGAATTTTGCGTGCCAGTCCAAACGGGTCTTGCCGTCGTGAACCGGCAATCGCGCTTCCTGAGCCGCGAGACCCGGAACGAAAATCGGGAGACAGGCAAACAAGCCGAACAGACGGAATCCCTGGCGTAATCGATTGGAGATCATGGAAACGTGCTTCGCGGTGTTTGGACGATGGAGACGGTAATTCGCGGTATTCGCAGTATAGTCGGAGGGTCGCCCGGCGAGACGTCGCAAACCTTACACAACTATTACAAATGCCTGACCTGGTGGCCCTCGTCCGCGGGTCGATGGACTCTAGAATTCAAAAGTTCCCGACTCATCGTATCCATTGCCCCCTCAACGCAGAGAGCTTCCGGACATGTCAACCGTCCAACAATCTCCCCGTCGCAGCCGCCGCTCCAGGCCCTCTCGTCCCATTACGGAACTTCGGTCTCCGCTTGGCGCTGTCGAGGAACAAGCGATACGCCGGCCAACCGGCGAACCGGCTCACGGACACGATCACGACACGGACGATACCCTCGGCCACAAGTTGATGGTGACGTCAATCGTCGTTTTCCCATTTGCGGGGTTAGTGGCCGCGGTCGTACTCGCGTGGCAGTTCGGATGGATGAGTCCCTTGTACATGGGCCTCATGTTCGGCGGATGGTTGCTGACGGGAATTGGAATCACGATTGGCTATCACCGGATGCTGACGCACCGATCGTTTGACACATACGACTGGGTGCGCCTTTTCTGGGCGGGGCTGGGCGCGCTGGCGGTCGAAGGTCCTCCGCTGGTCTGGTGCGCCGTCCATCGCAAGCACCATCAGCACAGTGATCAGGAGGGCGATCCGCATTCTCCGCATTTGCACGGCGAGGGATTGCTGAACTCCTTCAAGGGATTCCTGCATGCTCACGTCGGCTGGATGTATGAAAAAACCTGGACGGAACCGGATTTGAACCGCTACGTTCCGGACTTGATGAACGTTGTTGGCATGAAGTCCATCGGGCGGAACTATGCCTGGTGGGTCACGGCGGGACTTCTGTTGCCGGCAGTGATCGCCGGACTGGTCACGATGTCGTGGGGCGGCTTCGGGCTGGGCCTGTTGTGGGGCGGACTGGCACGAGTCTGTTTGACGCACCACGTTACCTGGTCCATTAACTCGATTTGCCATATCTTTGGCAGCCGCGACTATCACGCCGGGGACGATTCCCGCAATAACGTGATTTTCGGAATTCTTTCGCACGGCGAGGGCTGGCACAACAACCACCATGCCTTTCCAACTTCGGCGCGGCACGGCCTGAAGTGGTGGCAATTTGACTCGAGCTGGCTGGTCATCCGGGCAATGAGTCTGATGGGACTCGTGTGGAATATCCGCACCCCCAGCAAGAAGGCCCTCGAAGCGAAACGGGTCGCGTAGTCACAGCGTTGTCAATTGTCGAGCTGTCCGCCGTACTCGTTGGTCGGGTCGCGGTACATGGTGTGCAAATGGTCGAGCGGATTGCCCCCCATTGCCTGACAGGCAAATTCGATGATGACCGACGGACCCTGAATCCGCCACGAAACGTCGCTTCCCGTTTCAAGTCCACCGTTCCAGGAAAAACGGGTTTCGTCCAGTTCTGATTCAATTTGCTCCATCCGCCGGGAAGCGCAAGGCTCCGGCAAATTATTGACCCAGCAAGCAATCAATTTGAGCGCCATCTTATGCTGCGCGTCGTTCATCTCCTTAAACGACAGCCCCGCGGAGTCCGGAACACGGCCGTCAGCGCCGGGACCGGTGACAATCTGGCCACGACGATCATTGACCACGGCCTGTCGGCGCTGGTCGTCGGACAGACTTGCGGCCAGCGCATAACCGCCGTCAATTTCGTCTCCAAGTGGACGAATGGGGTCCTTTCCCAGCGTAAAGGATTCCGGTTGAGTGCCAATGAAACTCGGCGATAGCGAAACCTGGTCGCCACGGATCGCGATGTTGACGCCAAGGTGATGCCCGTCCACCTGAAAGGCCCACGGTTCGCTTGCCGACGGTTCACCAAAAATTACGAGCGCAAAATCAACAGTGCCGATACCTGAACGCGGTCGCCCTTCGGGCAGCAACTGGTCGTCGGCAAGCATGATGTGACAGATTTTGGAATAGCCCTGTTCGCTGAGCAATGTCGCCATCAGATTGCACGCCGCGCGAACCTGTTTCTCGTCCAGCAAACCGAGTCGCAATCCCCCGGCATCGGGTCGTGGCGGAAGGTTTGTCCACTCACGACGTTCGCCACTGTCGAGGGGGTGAAGGAGTCGTTCCCGTTGCGATTCGTCGAGCGATTCGATGAATGCGCTTGCAGCGGCGGTCATCGATTCCGGCGAATGGTCTCGCGATGGCGGCTCGTGCGTTCCCACAACGAAGCTTGCGACGGAAACAAAATCGCTTCGCTCCATCTGGCCCCGCAATTCCTGACAATTCGCCAGCAGAAAGATAAATCCTGCTGTTCCCAAAACTGACCACTGGACGCTCATCGATCGGCTCCTCGCGTTGAATCCGCGCATCTTTTTAGTTAAATCGGTTGTACTTTGGTCGAACGGAATGTAGAACCATTGTCCCGATGGTACCCCCATTGGGCAAATCCCGGCTGAGGAACCATTGAGGACAATTGTTCTACACTCTTGTTCTACACTCAAAACGCGGACGAGTGAGACGCTCCTATTTTCCACGTTTGCGGTCGCTCCTGGGTTTCGATGGACGGGTCGAGGACTTTTTGTCGGACGACCGTCCCGTCTCTTTTTTTGTTGATTTTGTTGAAGAAGTGGAATCGGATTTTTCGGTTTTTGAATCCGGCGCCGATTGCGGTTTGGACCCGGTCGCGGATTCCGTCCCGGCCTTTTCGGATTCTGTCCCGGCCTTTTCGGCGGCCGTCGCGGCCTTCTTGTAGGACTCGCTCCGGTAATCGGTTTGATAAAACCCGCTTCCCTTGAAGACAACGGCGGCACCCGTTCCAAAGAGTCGCCGCAGCTTGTTCCGCTTGCACTCCGGGCACTTCTTCAGCGGGTCCTCGGTGATCCGCTGAAACAATTCGAACTCATGACCGCAGGCGTCGCACTCGTAATCATAAGTCGGCATTGAATGTTCGTCCCGTTTATTCCGCGTGTTGCGGGCTGTCGGCAGGTCCCGTCGAGACAATCACCCGCGCGGGACGAATGATCCGATCGTGCATCTTGTAGCCGCTCTGGACTTCGGCAATGACCGTGTTTGGCCTGGCGTCGGCGGCCTGCATCTGAATCGCTTCATGCTGGTGCGGGTCGAAGGGTTCTCCGATCGACTCGATCCGAACGCAACCGTTCGATTCAAGGATGTTCCGCAACTGGCCCGCGACCATTTCGACTCCCTGGGTTAGTGTCCCCGCGTCACCTGCCTCGCGTTCCACCGATTCGAGGGCACGATTCAGGTTGTCGACGACTTCAAGGAGTTTTTCGACAATCGGCAACGAGGCGAATTTCAGTTGTTCGGCGGTTTCCCGGTTCTTTCGCTGTCGGAAATTCTCCAGATCAGCTTGATAGACGAGCGTTTTTCGTTCAGCCGCGTCGACTCGCCGCAGCAATTCATCACGGGCAGCCTGGTTGAACTCTCCCGCATCGGTCGATTCCCTTTCATTGGACAAGGGCGGATCGCCGTTCCCACCGTCGCGAGGCAGTGGAGCGAGGTCTTCCGTTGAAGGTTCGGCGCCACGGTGCGCGCCACGTTTTTCGGATCGTTGTCTGGACATATTTAGTCAGTAACTGCGAAGTAATCCCGGAGCTTGTCAAGGAACGACTTGCGTTGTGGAGTAACGTTGGCGTTTTCCAGGTCGGCCAGTTCCCGCAAGAGCTCCTGCTGGCGCTGACCGAGTTTTTTAGGTGTTTCAATGAAGGTCTGGACGAGCAAGTCCCCCTTGCCGCGCGAACGGGGATCGGTCACGCCGCGACCGGCGATCCGGAATACGTCTCCCGACTGGCTGCCGGCCGGGACAACGAGTTGTTCAGGACCGTCGAGTGTCGGGACATCGAGCGTTGCACCGAGGGCGGCCTGCGAGTAGGTGATTGGCAATTGCAGGATCAGGTTGATTCCGTCGCGATGAAAGAGCCTGTGCTTGCGGACGCGAATCAGGCAAAAACAATCGCCGGGAGGGCCTTCCCCCGCCGGGGGGGGTTCGCCTTCACCGGCAAGCCGGACCTGCATTCCGTCGTCGACGCCCGCCGGGATGGCGACTTCCAGTTCCACGGTCGACTTGCGAATTCCGTATCCGCGACAGTCCGCGCAGGGATCGGTTATCACCTGACCGGAACCACTGCAGGCACCGCAAGTCGTCTGGACGCGAAGGATTCCGTTGCTTTGAAGAATCTGTCCACGACCGCCGCAACGGGAACAGGGGGAAGGCCGCGTGCCCGGTCTCGCGCCGCTCCCCTTGCACGTTTCACAAATCTGTCCGCGTGACACGGCAATGGACTTGCGGACGCCAGCGGCAGCTTCCTCCAGGGTGAGGGTAACTTCGGCCTGGACGTGCGCGCCGCGGCGCGATCGGCCCCTGCCGCCGCCAAACATCCCGCCAAACAGTCCGTCTCCGAAAAACTCCGAAAACGCTGACATGATATCCTCGGCGCTTCCAAAATGGGAACGCATCCCGTCGACGCCGGCGTGGCCGAACTGGTCGTAGCGTGCGCGTTTTTCGGAATCACTGAGGATGTCGTAGGCTTCCGCCGCTTCCTTGAACCGCTGCGACGCAAGTTCGTCGTTTGGATTGCTGTCTGGATGAAACTTGACCGCAAGCCGCCGGTAGGATTTGGAAATTTCCCGATCAGACGCCTTGCGTTCGACGTCGAGAACTTCGTAGTAGCAGCGCTTGGCCATTATGAATCCTGATCGTCACGCCCCAACGCGCGTGGCCGCGCGTCAGGCGATTGCGCCTTCGACCAGCCTTCGTTTTTTGTCCTCGTCGTCAAACGTCGAGACCATGGCGTCGGTTGTCAGCATCAATCCGGCGATGCTGGCCGCGTTCCGCAATGCGGTGCGAACCACCTTGACCGGGTCGATGATGCCGGCCTTGTACATATCGACGTACTGGCCGGTGTTGGCGTCGAATCCGATGTTGGTTCCCTTTTCGAGAATCGTGTCGGCGACGACGGAGCCGTCGATGCCGCCATTGTCGGCAATTTGCCGAACCGGAGCATCGAGCGCCTTGTAAACAATGTCAACGCCGATTTTCTCGTCCCCCTTGGCGGAACTTCGCGACTTTTCCACCGCTTCGCGGGCGCGAAGCAGTGCGACGCCGCCACCAGGAAGAATCCCCTCCTCGATCGCCGCGCGGGTTGCGTGAAGCGCGTCCTCGACGCGGGCCTTTTTCTGCTTCATTTCCGTTTCGGTTTCCGCACCGACCTTGATGACCGCGACGCCGCCGGTCAGCTTGGCAAGCCGTTCCTGAAGCTTCTCGCGATCGTAGTCGCTGTCGGTCGCGTCGATCATCTTGCGAATCTGGTCGATGCGGGCGTTGACTTCCTTGCGCGTTCCGCCCCCCTCGACGACAGTCGTCGTTCCCTTGTCAACGGTAACCTTCTTGGCCGATCCGAGTTGATCGAGCGAAAGGTTCTCCAGTTGGATGCCAAGGTCCTCGCTGATGAGCGTGCCACCCGTCAATGTCGCGATGTCGCCGAGCATCGCCTTGCGGCGATCGCCAAACCCCGGAGCCTTGACGGCGCACACGTTGAGCGTGCCGCGGAGGCGGTTGACGACGAGCAGTGTGAGTGCCTCGGCGTCCACGTCCTCGGCGACAATGAGCAATGGCTGTCCGGTCTGGCCGATCTTTTCGAGGATCGGGACGATGTCGCGGATGTTGCTGATTTTCTTTTCAAAGAGAAGGATGCGGCAATTCTCGAATTCGCAGTCCATCTCCGACGGGCGGTTAATGAAGTAGGGCGAAATGTAGCCCTTGTCGAATTGCATTCCATCAACGTACTCAACCGTTGTCTCACGCGTTTTGCCTTCCTCGACCGTGATCACGCCATCGTTGCCGACGCGCTGAAGGGCTTCCGCCAACAGCTTGCCAATCTCCATATCGTTGTTGGCGCTGATCGCTCCGACGTGGGCAACGTCGCTTTGTTCCTTGCGGGATACCGGCCGCGCCATGTCCTCGAGATACGATTCGGCCGCGTCAACCGCGCGTTCGATTCCGCGACGGACGGCCATCGGATTGCAGCCTGCCACGATGCTGCGAATTCCCTCGCGGAAAATCGCGCGGGCGAGAATCGTTGCCGTGGTGGTGCCGTCCCCGGCAAGGTCAGAGGTCTTCTGGGCGACTTCGGCGACGAGCTTCGCACCCATGTTCTCGAAGCGGTCTTCCAGTTCAATTTCCTTGGCGACGGTGACGCCGTCCTTGGTGACTGTCGGACCGCCATACGATTTCTTGATAATCACATTGCGACCGGTCGGACCCATGGTGATCGCAACGGCGTTGGCCAGTTTGTCGATCCCCTTGAGCATTCGCTGCCGGGCGTAGTCGTCAAAAAGAAGTTGTTTGGGCACGATAGAGTTCCTTGTGGTAAGTGTTTGGGTGCGACGCGGCGGGACTAGATGACTTTTGCGAGGATGTCGGACTCGCGAAGGATTTTCACTTCGACTCCGTCGACCTCGATTTCCGTGCCGCCGTATTTGCCGTAAATCACCTGATCGCCAATCGTCACCGCAATCTTGCCGCGCTCGCCGCTGTCGAGCAGCTTGCCAGGACCCACCGCGACGACGGTGCCGCGCTGGGGTTTTTCACGGGCGTTGTCCGGCAAGACGATTCCCCCGGAGGTCGTCTCTTCGGCTTCCAGCGGTTCAACGACGATGCGGTCATCAAGCGGACGAATGTTGAGCTTGGCCATTTTCAATTTCCTTGTTGGAGTTGGGGTTGGTGTTGTTCGTTTTGGTGTTACTGATGTTGGCGTGACGGCAGGGGCGAACCCGACCGCTGGACCTGGCAAATCGATCAGCGTGCAGGCATCTTGATCGTGTTGTCGGATTTTTCCATCGGGCCCGCCTTGATGGCGGCGACTACATCATTCCGGGCATACCGCCCATTCCGCCCATGCCCCCCATTCCGCCCATTCCCATGTCGCCTCCCATGCCGTGATGGTCGTGGTGGCCGCCGCCATCTTCCTCTTTGGAGGGGATTTCGGCGACCAGGGATTCGGTGGTGAGCAATAGCGAGGCGACGCTGGCCGCGTTTTGCAATGCGATGCGGACAACCATCGCCGGATCAATCACACCATCCTCGACAAGGTCGGTGTATTGACCGGTGTCGGCATTGAACCCGTCGTTCTTGCCTTTCATGTTGCGCACGCGATTGACGACAACGGCACCGTCAAAGCCCGCGTTTTCAGCAATGCTTCGCAAGGGATATTCGAGGATGTTTGCGATGATTCGCACGCCGGCGGCCTCGTCCCCTTCGAGTTTGAGTTTGTCCAGGTCCTTCCGCGCGCGGATAAGTGCGACGCCGCCGCCGGGAACGATGCCTTCCTTGAGGGCCGCGGCAGTGGCATTCTTGGCGTCGACCATCAAGTCCTTGCGTTCCTTCATTTCGGTTTCCGTAACGGCACCGACGTTGATCTGGGCGACGCCTCCGGCGAGTTTGGCAAGTCGTTCCTGAAGTTTCTCGCGATCGTAGTCGCTGTCGGTATTCTCGATTTCGCGACGGATTTGCTCGGCGCGGCCATCAATTTTTTCCCGTTCGCCCGACCCGCCGATAATCAGCGTCTCGTCGGAGGAGATGCGAACTTTTTTCGCGCGACCGAGGTCGCTGAGCTGGACGTTTTCAAGCTGAATGCCAAGGTCCTTGAAGATTGGCTGGCCGCCTGTGAGAACGCCGATATCGCCCATGATCGCCTTGCGACGATCGCCGTAGCCCGGTGCCTTGACGGCGGCAACCTGAAGGATTCCCCGCATTTTGTTGACGACGAGGGTCGCCAGCGCTTCGCCGTCGACGTCCTCGGCAATGATGAGGAGCGGTTTTTTTGCCTTTGAGACCGCTTCGAGAAGCGGAATGAGCGACTTGTTGGAGGAGATTTTTTCCTCAAAGAGCAAAACGTGGCAATTCGAGAATTCGACCGTCACGTCGTCCTGATTGGTCACAAAGTGCGGTGAAAGGAATCCGCGATCGAATTGCATTCCCTCGACGACTTCAACGGTCGTCTCGCTACCCCGTCCTTCCTCGACGGTGATAACGCCGTCCTTGCCGACCTTGAGAAAGGCGTCGGCGAGGACACTGCCGATGGACGGATCGTTGTTGCCGGCGATGGTGGCGATTTGCTGGATTTCCCGCTTGTTCTTTTCGTTAATCGGGGTCGCCTGTTTTTTGATCGATTCCGAGACAACTTCGGTCGCCCGCGCCAGTCCGCGAGAAAGCGCCATCGGATCGTAACCGGCAGCGATCATCTTCAGGCCTTCGCGGAAAATCGCTTCGGCGAGCACGGTTGCGGTCGTCGTGCCGTCCCCCGCGACGTCGTTGGTCTTGCTCGCTGCTTCCTTGACGAGTTGAACGCCAAGGTTCTCGAACGGATCGTCCAGTTCGATATCCTCGGCGACCGTAACGCCGTCCTTGGTGATCTTCTGAGAACCCCAGCCCTTGTCGAGAATGGCGTTGCGACCGCGCGGCCCAAGCGTACTTCGCACGGCCTTCGCCAGCTTGGAAATGCCGGACATCAGCGGCTGGCGGGCTTCGTCGTCAAAAACTATTTGCTTTGCCACGTTGGATTCTCCCTTGGGGTTGGCAAACGAAATCTGAAAGTTGAGTTGGTTGTTTTACCGTCTTGCCGGCGTTTCGGCGACTGCCCGTCGTCATTTTTTCGCAACCACGGGTGCTGGACCAAACGTCCCTTGAACGGGACCCTCGGTCGGGACAGACCCGTCGCGCGTCATTTTGACAGGCGCGACCCCGCCACGACCCGTAGATAGGCAAGCGGCGTGCCAAAGCCCGCGTTCGATGACCCTGGTCCCGATCTCCTTGGAGCAAATGCCTTTTCCTTTGGGGGGAGCCAGACAATGCCTCAATTGAGTGGCAAGGGCAGTCCCGAAACCTGCCAGGTTGTCAGCGTCACCTTGCTCGACGGACCCATCGACTCGACAATGCAAATTCGACGAGTTGGCCGGCAATCGACATAAGTGGAAAGGGGTCACAGCCCATGACAGCAATTATTCTTTCGATTTGCGTCACGACCGGCGTTTGTGCGTTTTTGTTTTTTGTGCTTCCCTGGGTGGATGCACGTCGGCAAAAGCGCAACCCGACCTGGGACGAACATCGCGATTAAGCGGTACCTGACAACTTATTGATCCGGCGGCAGGAGCCTTTCTTCCCCGGTGACGTCGGTGACTTGAAACTCGAGATCGGCGGGGAGTACCGTCATCGGTCGTCCGTCAATCTCCACATACGGATAGATAAGATAATTTAACGGCGGACCTTCCTGCGCCGGTTCCAGATCGATGTCCCGACCCATCGTGAATCCGATCCGATTCACACTGAGATTTCCAAAATAGTAGTGCTTCAGGTCCGGATGCTTGTCGGCTTCGGAGATGTCGACGGGAACCCAGCCCTTTCCTTCAATAAAAACGCTCGCCCAGCAGTGATAGCCGCCAATTTGGTCGCTCCCCGCTTCCTCAGGTAACGAGAAGCCCATTTCAAAACGGGCGGGCAGCCCGCTTCCCCGCGCCATGGAAATGAAGAGGCTGTGAAAGTCCGTGCAATTCCCGATGCCACTTTCGCAGGCCCAGATTGAATCACCATTTCCATAACCCGGCCTGGACTTGTCATACGTCATGTGGTCGTCGACGCGATTGTAGATCGCGCGAGCCTGCTCGATCGGTTCCTCGTTTCGCGAAACGTCCGCCATTAGTTCCAGCGGCTTCCCATCGACCGGCACGAGTCGATCGGCGGCCAGGAACCGTTGCCGGGTGGTTTCGTCGAGTTTCGAATCACTCGCCGCCTCAAGACCAGCGACTTCACTTCGTCGGGCGCGGTATTCGACGGAAAACGGCAGGTCGGCCTCCTCTGCCGTCGCGTACTCAAAGTAGAGAATCCGGTTGCCATAAACCTTCTCATTGAAGATCGCGGCTTCGACGGGCAATTGCCATTTGACGGAAATAATTTCCTGATGTTCGTCGGATTGGGCAATGGGAATCCAGACGCGCGCGGTGGACCCGCCGGGGATGCCGCGAATCGTCCCGGAATAAACAAACCGGAAATCCCGCGTGCTGTCGTGGTTCGTATGATCCGCCGCGCCATTTTGCTCTTCCGATTCCTGGGCAATTCCTGAAACGCCCGCCCCCAGTACGACAGCGCCGATCACGATGAAGTAGAACCAATAAGACACTCGATTCATTCGCATTGGGAAACCGGTTCAGCTAACTTTCGTGACGATCGTTCATGACACAGGGACTTGAGTCGGCTCGCCATCTCCTGGTTTGCCAATCACGCCCGGCCGCAAGTAAAGCATGGCGAATCCACTATAGGCAAGAATCAGCGCAACGGCCACCAATTCGAGCGGGAGATTGCTCTGGTCGCTTGCGATCCAGCCGCGCTCGACCATCGCGTCCTGAAAAATGGCGGCCGACAAGCCGAGCGTATTGTGCAACCCGTGCAAGATCATTCCGGGTATTGCACTGCCGCTTTTGTAACACAGCCAACCGAGCGCGAAACCCATCAGCAAGGTCGGAACCACTCGTGCAAGCCCCAGTCCGCTGGTGGTGATCAGGTGAAATCCGGCGAACATGACACCTGTCACAAGAACCGTACCGGTCGCGGACAACGAGAGTCGCAACGCGCGAAACAGCAGTCCGCGAAAAAACAGCTCTTCAAAAATCGCCGGGACAACCGCGAAACAGAAGATCACAAGGGGCCACGGTGCCATCCGCAATCGTTCCGCCTGGGCCTCCGCATGCTGGACCAGTGCGTCTGCCCCCCCGCGAGGCTGCATGTATTCGATCCAGTGCCCTGACGAAGCGATCGCCTGGAGCAATAGAGGCCCCAGCCCCAGTCCGAGCAGGATCGCGGCGAAATAACACCTCAGCGGCGCGCGGCGAAGGTTAAATCCCGACCGGAGCCGCACTCGATGAAAACGAGCCAACAGCGCGGGAATGATGCCAAACACAACGACGATTCCGGCAGCGGCCAGCGTGATCAGGAACTCCGGGGTGCGTTGACTGTAGCGAACGAGCAGCCCCTGCCATAGAAAACTGGCGGGGAACAGAAACGCCAGACACAGCATCGCAAGCGACGCGCTGGCCGTTGGCGTGAAGTTTCGCGGTCGGCGAAAAAGCGCCCCAATCCCCTCATCCTCGCCGTACAGGACGCGCGCCGTGCCAAAAAAACGGGCAGCCACCGTGATCGCGAGCACCGAATAAAATACCGTTGCAATAACCGTGACGGAACCGGTCGCCCAGTTTGCAGTCCCGGTCAACACGTCCCGCGACAGCAACACGATGTTGACCAGCGGCGTCACCGCCCACAGCCCGGTGAGCTCAAGGTCGGGTTTAAGGCTCATCAGCCCCGGCGCGAGCGCCACCATCATGATCGGAATCAGGTACGCCTGACCTTCCTTGAAGCTCCTTGCGAAACTGGTAATGACCAGCAGAACCGAAGCAAAAAAGGCCGCAAAGAGCACGAGCAGACCCAAAATCCTGAGGACCGGCTGCCACGTCAGGCCCGCTTCCCCAAAGAGCATCGTGTCCCATCCAAAGACCCAGACGGTAATCATCATTCCAGTCAGGTTGACGACGGCCGTCAGCATCGAGACCGAGACGATCGCCACCAGTTTGCCCACGAGAATCCGCATCCGCGGAATGGGCGCGGCGACGAGGGTCTCGAGGGTTCCCCGCTCGCGCTCGCCCGCCGTCAGGTCAATCGCCGGGTAGACCGCGCCGGTGATCGTCATCAAGGTCAGGATCAGTGGGATCATCGCGTAAAAGGAGATTCCAGCGCGTGTTGCCCTGGCTTTGACAATTCGCGTTTCAAATTGGACTGGAGCGTCAATGTCGCGCCCGCTCATTCGCGCAAGCTGGCGCATCGCCGAGATATTGAGGCTGTCGAGGATTCCCTCCATAAGCCGAACGGCATCGACGCTGCCGATCAAGTCGTCGCGGTAAATCAGCTCAAACGACGGCGCACGGGTCTCGGCCGAATCATCATCCGGTGCGTTGACAACGACGCCCACGTCGGCAAGATTCTGCTCGACCATTTCCTCAAGCGACAGGCCGCTCCGCGGGTCGCGTGCCTGAAAAATATGCCGGTCAAACAAGTTGACGTCAGGTATCGAACGTGCCCGTTGATTCCCCGCCGCCCGAAGTCGCCATCGGGTAATATCGCCGCGGTTGAGAAGACCCGCGACCCGGTTGAAGTCGTCCTCCGAATTGAAAACGATCAGGTATCGCGGTTCGGCATCCGGCAACGGCTCCTTGTTCGGCTCCCCTTCCTCAGTCGCAATTCCTTCATCGCGCAACTTCTCGTCACGCGACTCCTCGTCGCGGGAGGGTCGAAGGGGCGCGACAATCCCGGTGCTGGCGTCGCCAGAGGACGCATTTCGGGGGGGAGTCCCGCTAAGGCTCGACGCGATAAAGCCCTGAAAAAGCAAACTGAGAATCGGGTAAACCAATAGCGGCATCAGAAACAGCGTCACGATCGTGCGGCGGTCGCGGAGTGTTTCGCGCAGTTCCTTGGCGGCGAGACTGGCCACGGAAATGGGTTTCCAGTCCTCGCGCGGGCGGATATCCGCGTCCGCCGTTCCCACCCCGGAATGAAGGTTTTCGTTCATGCGACGGTCGCCGTCTGCTGGATCATCGCCAAAAACATTTCCACCAGTGTTTGACGACCGGTGCGTTGCCGGAGTTCATCGAGGGTCCCTTCCTGGGCAAGCACTCCCTGGTGAAGCAGTCCGAACCGGTTGCAGACGCGCTCGGCCTGTTCCAGTCGATGCGTGCAGAGAATCACCGACTTGCCCGAACTGCGAACCATCTGGATGTAGTCAAAAACGACCTGACTGGCGACGACATCCAGTCCCAGCGTCGGCTCGTCCAGCAACATTACGGGCGGGTCATGCACGATGGCCCGCGCAAGATTGATTCGCTGTCGCTCTCCGGTGCTGAGAGTCGCACAGCGCTGGTCGAGAAAGCGTTGACAGTCGAGCATCCGTCCCACATTGACAACGCGCTGCGCTGCGGCGGCTCCGGTCATTCCGTAGACCTCACAAAAAAAGAGCAGCATTTCCCGCGCGGTCAGCCACTGGTAAATGCCCGCCGTGGCGGAAACGAACCCGATCCGCCGCTTTACCTGGTTGGGGGAAACGGACGAGCGAAAGCCCTCGACCTCGGCGTACCCGCCGTCGGGTTCCATCAGGCCAAGGATCATTCGCATCGTCGTCGTCTTGCCGGCACCGTTGGGACCGAGCAATCCGTAAGCGTCGCCAGGCTGGACTGAAAACGAAAGCCGGTCGACGGCGACCAGCGGCGGCTGGTCGTTGCGATGAAAGACCTTGGTGAGTTGCTCGACTCGAATCATTGAATGACTGTTGTAATCGCAACGATTGACCGATTCCAGTCGGCGTTTTTTTTGTTTTTTCCCCAGGAATCGCCCGGCGCGGACGAATTACCGGCTTCACACCTGTTCGGTCAATGGCAAGGAAACCCGAAAATGACTTCAGCCACCTGGTCCGCGATTCCTCCCGAGAAAACTTCTCCCTGGGTCAAATACGTACCGGTCGGCTACTCCGACACGCACTCGCGTACCGTCGGTTATTTGCTTTGGCTGATCGGATTCACGGGCGCTCACCGATTCTATTTTGGAAAACCCGTAACCGGGGTGATCTGGTTCCTGACCTTCGGATTGCTTGGAATCGGCTGGCTTGTCGATTTGTTTCTGATACCGTCGATGGACCGTGAAACCGATTACCGATTTCAGGCGGGCCGCGTCGATTACAGTGTCGCCTGGTTGCTCCTGGTTTTTACGGGAATCTTCGGGCTTCATCGCTTTTATCAGGAAAAATGGCTAACCGGCCTTCTCTATCTGGTGACCGGAGGGATCGTGGGGATCGGTTTGGTTTACGACGTTTTGACGTTGAACTCACAACTCGACACGCGCCATCGTGCCGAAGTCGTCGCGTCCGCTTGAAGTCGTCTGCCCATTGGCCAACAATGGTCGCTCACGTTTTTCGTTGACTGATCGTCCGAAACGGAGCAACCATGAACATCCCGCGTCTCGCCCCCTGGCGGGCCACCGGCGTCGTCCTTTTTCTCTTCTGCTTCGCCCCGGCATTTGCCGCAATCGCCGATGAACCAGGCGAGTGGGCGGAAAAACACATGCCGTCGCTGGTCAAACTCTACGTTTATCTTCACAAGAATCCCGAATTGTCCTTTCACGAATCTGAAACAGCAAAACGAATTGCCAGTGAGCTTGAGGGGGCGGGATGCAAGATCACAACCGGCGTCGGTGGACACGGCGTCGTCGGTGTTATCGAGAATGGTGAAGGCCCGGTGGTGATGGTTCGCTGCGATCTCGACGCCTTGCCGATCGTCGAGCGTACGGGACGACCGTGGGCCTCGACCGTCCAGGTCGAAGACGAAAGCGGTGCGACCGTCGGAGTCATGCACGCCTGCGGTCACGACGTCCATATGACGTGCATGAGCGGAACGGCCCGCTATCTGGCCGATCATAAAGATGCCTGGTCGGGCACCCTGGTGTTCATTGGCCAGCCCGCCGAGGAACGCGGATCGGGAGCCGCGGCGATGCTCGAGGATGGTCTTTTCAGTCGCTTTCCCAAACCCGAAGTTTGTCTGGCCCTTCATGTCTCCAGTGAATTGCCGGCGGGAATGGTCGCTGTCCGCCCGGGCTATTCCATGGCCAACGTCGACAGCGTCGATATTCAATTTCGCGGTACCGGCGGTCACGGTGCCTATCCCCACAAGTCCGTCGATCCGATCGTTCAGGCGTCTCGCTTTGTCGTCGACGTCCAGTCCTTGATAAGTCGCGAAATCGATCCACTCGAATCCGCCGTGGTCACGGTCGGTGCGATCCACGGCGGAACGAAGCACAATATCATTCCCGATGACTGTCACTTGCAGTTGACGGTGCGAAGTTACACCGACGAAGTGCGGAAGCGGCTGCTCGACGGAATTCGTCGAAAAGCCAACGCCGCCGCCGCAAGTTCCGCCGCTCCGGAACCGGAAGTCACCGTCTCCGAAGGGACTCCCGCGTTGTACAACGACGACGAATTGACGGGTCGAATGATGAAGGTCTTTCGCGAAAAACTCGGCGAGGAGATGGTTATCGAGTCGCCACCGGTGATGGGGGGCGAGGATTTCAGCCGTTACAGTCGCGAGGGCGGGATGCCGTCGATGATGTTCTGGCTGGGGACGGTCGAACGAGAACGACTTGCCCGCTACAAGTCCCTTGAATTGCCACCGCCCGGACTTCATTCAGCGGAATACTGGCCCGATGCGGAACCATCGATCAAAACCGGCGTCGCCGCGATGAGTTTCGCGGTACTCGACCTGATGAAGAAATAGCCCGGGAATGTCCAATTGCGCAGGTTGTGTGCCCGACCGCGCGATGGAGTTCCAGCCGTTGCAAACCAGATTCCAGGCTTGTTCAGGCCCCCGCGATGAAGCGGATGATCGTATCGGCCACGTGGTTCTCGACGAGAAGGATGACGCGGTCGCCCGCGAGGAGTTGGTCGCTGGCTGTCGGGACGCGGATAAATTCGTGGCGGATGAGCGCAACGAGCAGGCACTGGGCGGGCCACGAAATATCGCGGAGGTGGCCACCAAGGGCCGCTGCCGACTCGCCCACGTCAATTTCGATCAGTTCAATATTCCCTCCAGGCAATTCCTGCCGCCTGACGACGTTCCCTTCCTGAAGGAACGACAGAATCTGATGCGCCATGACGTCGCGTTCGCTTACCGCGACGTCAATTCCCAGCTTGCCGACGACCTGGGCATAGTCGGGACGTCCGACGACGGCCATGATCGTTTGCGCGCCAAGGTCGCGCGCCTCGACGCCGGCGAGGATGTTGTTTTCGTCATTGCCCGAACAGGCGATGAATGCGTCGGCGCTTCCCACGCGCTCTTCCTGCAGCACTTCGCGACGGGTCGCGTCGCAATGAACAACAGCGGTTTGCGACAGGTTGTTGGCGAGAAACTGGCTCCGCTCCTGGTTGGATTCCATTAGCATGACCGTAAACCGTTCCCGTTCGAGCGTTCGCGCGAGGTGGAATCCCGTCTCGCCTCCACCGGCAATCACGACGCGGCGCCGCTGCTCCTGAACGTGCCGAAACAGGGACTTCATGTCGGAAACGTCCTCGGGACGACTAAAGACCAGCAACCGGTCGTGGGCGGCCAGTTCGTCATCGGCACCGGCGATCCACATGCGCTCGCCGCGACGGATTGTGCCGATGCGGACGCTCCCCGGCAAATGCAAGTCACGAAGGCTTTTTCCAACGACGGAACTTTTTTCGTGCACGACCGTCTCGTGCGCCTCCAGTTCGCCGCGCGCGAATTGCTCGATGACGATCGATCCGGGGTCGCGGAGGTGGTGAGCCAGTTCGAGGGCCGTCAGGTGCTCGAGGCTCATCAGGCGGTCGATGCGGAAATGGTACTGGTAATCAAACGTGCTGAGGTCGCGAAAGACGGGCGCGTAGACCCGTGCGATCGAACGCCGCGCGCCCATCGCCCGGGACATGCTGGCCGCGACGATGTTCACTTCATCGTTTCCCGTCACGGCCAGACAGATGTCGGCGGTTGAAATGCCCGCCTGAAAAAGAATCGTCGATCGCGACGCCGAACCGTTGATCGCGCGAACGTCAAGTTGTTCGTTGATCTCGCGTATTTGATCGACGTTTTCATCGACGACCGTCACGCTGTGGCCGTGCTGGCAAAGCAACTCGGCGATCGACGTACCGACCGTCCCGGCACCGAGGACGACAATGTTCATAAACGGGAAGGGTACCGGCAATACGGACGACACGGGAAACCGGTGTTATGTCGCGTCGCAGGGCCGCAGTCAAGGGATGGCACCGCTTGGTTCGTTCGCTACAAGCCGAACGGTGACAAGGTCGGGCGATACTATCGCGACACGGACTTTTCGTCAGTCCGTTTCTCGAACGCGAGTAAGTGGAACCCTGTTTCGTCATTGACGACAAAGCCCCCCTGGGGTGGAAAATACTTGACCAGATCGTCGAACGGAGGGAGCGGATTCTCGTCCATCACCCGCTTGAGGCCCGCGACGTACTTGTTGTTTTCCGCGCCGCTCGAAAGCAGCTCCTTCGTGTTCTCCGTTTGGGCCAGGTCGTAAAACAGCCGCAGCGTCACGTCGGGACGTGAATAGACCGTCACGGAGGGAACGGCCGTGCCGAGCAGCCGTTTCATGTCGTCCATCGTCGCCTGAAATCGCGGGTCGTCGACCATTCGCGGGTGGCGGCCGCGATGGGTGTCAATCAGATATTCAAAAAAAGAGGTGCTTTCGGTGATCACAAAATGGTCGCCGACAAAACCCATGCAAGGCTGCGTTGGACGCAGCTCAATTCGAAACTCTTCCTGATCCTCGTCCGGCAGATCGTCCAGTTCCACGTCGTCGGGATCGCGGCCCTCGTCGCGGGCAAGGCGTCGTTCGCGCCGCAGTCGCCCCTGGTCCTCGATGGAACTGGCCATTTTCCAGTAGCTCGTACCGCCATGCTCCGAGTTGACAAAGATTTCCTCATCTTCATTCACACGCGCCATGAGCTTTTCCACCAGTTCCTCGCCGCCTTCGACATCGTTAACCCGCAACGCGAGCGCGTTGGACTGGGAATTAAACGCCTTCAGTTCGTTGACCCATGAAAAGAGTGTCAAACGGCCGTCGAGGTTTTCGATCAGGTCCTTTTGCAGATCGATTTCCAGTTCGTCGTTGACATTCGACTGGAGTTGTTCCTGGAAAGTCCCTTCGCTTGTGAAGGTATCGACGATTTTTTCAAGTTCGACCATGAACTTTCGCGCGTCCCAATGACTGGTCATGTAACTGGCACAGTTTTCCGGGACGAAGGGCTCCGGATCATAGATGCCGGGCTTGAGCGCGACCATCTCGAAAATGCCTTCGCGCGGGTTGGTCAGCAACAAGTGTCCGTGAAAGATGCTGGCGTAGCCCTGTTCGCTGAAAATCGCCGAACCGCCGATGCCGCTGATTCCATCAACGCCGAGCGTGCGCAAGACGCCGAAGACAAGCGGTGCCGTCGCGTTGCCTTGCGTCGCCGACCGCGCCAGCATGATCGGATCGGCGAAGAACGAAAACGCCATCGGCTGGCCGTCGATGCTGCGGCACTTGTTCATGATCGTCGCGAAAGTGCGGTTGTCGGCGAGCGTCGTGTCCTTTGAGTCGGCGACGCTCATCCAGCGAGCGAGCATTTCCTGAAAGACGACTTCGTTGGTCGCGGCGAGGAATGTCCCTTCGTGCAGAATGTAAAAAACTCTCTCGTCGGCGCTGTCGCCCCGAACGATTTGGTACTCAAGTCCATCGCTATCGCCCGTCTCAAATTGCGCATCTTCGTTGCGTGCGACCTCGCGACCGCGTTCAATGAGCGCCTCGGCGACGCCGGAATCCTCGCTCACGTCGACGATCAGCACGAACGATGGGGACTCGCGTCGCGGCGTGACGACCGCAAAGCAAACTTCACCGGTCGGCAAGGACCGCAAATCGGCAAGCGAAACGCCAACCTGTTCCTCGATATCGGCGTAGGCTTTTTGCGCCTCGGCGTACAGTTCGGAAACAAACGGGGCAATCCGCTCGTCACGAAGCATCTGCCCGAAATTCGACTCGTTGAAGTCGCTGACCAGTTCCTGAACGTTGTCGATCTGAATGTAAAGGGAAGTCCGCTCGGGCAAAAGATCGACCGCACGGGGCCGTTTGATGTCTTGGGCTTGCAGTGACACCGACGCAATACAAGTGGCAACAACCGACAACATCAGTGAGCGGGCGCAAGGGCAACGGAAATTCAGGGTACGAGTCATGTTTTCAGGACGGGGAGTTTGAAATCTGGTTAAAGAAGGCCTGTTTCAGCTTTTCAATCCATGCAATCTTAAAAACCCGCCTTGCCGGGCGGTTGTTTCGGAATGACGGGAAATTTGCCCGGATTTTACGCTTTTCCCGATAGCACGGGGTTGACGCGCGAAAAAAACGTCATTCGCAGGGCGAAACAAACATTCCCCGATGCCGTTTCATTTGACGAACCGCGACGACGTGCCGATGATGAACTAGTCCCATATTGGTTTAACGGAAAACGGCGATGATTTTTCGCAATTTGTTATGCTGCCAGGCCGCTTCGCTTGCCCTTATCCTGACCTTCGCTCCGTGCGCCTTGGGGCAAAGGGACGGCGGCGGGATTCCCGGCGGGTTTCCGGTGCCAACTCCCGCACAACCCGCGACGGGTGGCAACCCGACCGGGCAAACGAATTCTCCCCAGCAAAGCACGAACACGGGGGGCGACACTCAAGTCGATTTCGGGAGTTTGCTGGACTTTGACATCACACCGGTTCCGGTGGAAATTGAGAGCATGCGGTTGCAGCCCTTCGTGGGACCCTCCCGCTCAGCCTTTGTCGAGCAGGGCATCGCTCACCCTCGAAGCATGATCGAACCGACCGGCGGCGCATCGACTACCGGTGGAGGAGGCGGATTCGGCGGGTTCACGTTCAATCCACGCGGCGGCGCGGGCAGCGCGGGCGGCACGGCGTCCGCCGGTAACGGGTTCGAGGTCGCCCGCATGGGTTTGCGAACCCGCCTGGTGCGAAGTTTTTCCGTCGTTCGCCCGCCGAATACGGTTGCCGTTTCAACTCGTTTTGCACAACGCCTCGGACGGATTCCCGTGGTCCAGTCGTCATCGCGGGAGGTCAACGTGTCGGTTGAGGGTCGCACCGCCATCTTGACCGGGAGCGCTTCGAGTCCAGCCGAGCGTGATCGAATCGAACGAATGGCGCGGCTGGAACCGGGAATTTACCAGATTGAAAACCGGATTGTCGTTCGCGAGCCATGATGGTACTGGACAGGCCCCCGATTCAGTCCATAATGGATGGAAAGGACGATGAAATTGTTCCGTTGTCCAGCGGACTGCGTTGAGCGTTTTTCGAGGCCCAATCCGATGAGCACAATCGCGATTCCCGACTGCCTTGATTCCCTCGTGTGCTTTCTTAATCGCCAGACGCGCAGGGTTCCGATCGAATCGTTGCGGGAACATCTCTCCACGCTCGACGTGTCGGTCGATGACTTGCAGCCCTTTATGGAATTCGGCGAGACGTGTTACCGCCGCAACCTGATTTGCAATGGCCAGTGGTATGAATTGCTGTGTATCTGCTGGCGCGAGGGGCAAACGAGCCTCATTCACAATCACGCGGGGTCGACGTGCGGCCTGAGAATCGTCACGGGGCTGGCGACCGAAACGACGTTTGATTTGCTGCCGAATGGTCGCGTCAGCCCCCGTTGCGACAAGGAATTTGTCACCGGGCAGGTATGCTGTACCCAGGACGCCGACATTCACCAGGTCGTCAATACCTGCCCCGATGGCGGAAACCTCGTGACCCTTCATATTTATTCGCCGCCGCTGGCCGACATGCAAACCTGGCAAAACCAGGACGCGGCGATCTGAATTGGCATGGATGCTTTATATGCCGACCCGTTAATCATTGTGGGGTTGGCGCTGCTGGGGCTGTTCACCGGATTCCTTACGGGACTGTTCGGAATTGGCGGGGCGTTCATCATGACTCCCGTGATGATTTCACTGATCGGGCTTGACCCGTCGATGGCGGTCGGTTGCAGCATGGGACTCACGCTGGTCAACGGTTTGGTCGGTCTTCGCAAGCACGCCGGAATGGGGCACATCGAGACCCGGGCGTTGTGGTCGATCGGCATCGCGTCCTGCTTCGGCACGCTGGCGGGATTTCAGCTCCATCAGGCGACGAGCGAGCGGATGGGTGCGGGTTTTCCCGATTTCGTCAGTCTGTCGTACGTCATCACGTTGCTGCCGATCGCCGCGCTCGTGTGGTGGCAAAGCGACAAAAAGATCGGTCGACCCTGGCTGTCGCATATTCATTTGCCCCCGATGATCCGCCTCAAGCAAAAGGAATTGCCACCAGTCAGCCTGACGCTCCTGGTACTATTCGGTTTTTCGCTGGGAGTCGCCAAGGGCCTCGTGGGAATCGGCGGCGGTGTCATTATTCTCCCTTTTCTCGTGTTGGTGGTCGGGCTGACTCCGCAACGCGCCGTAGCCGTTTCACTGGGAATGGTTCTCCTCAGTTCAATCGTTGGCACCGGCCTGTACGCCTCGCAGGGGCACTTCAACGTGATGGTGGTCGTCGTCATGTTGGTGGGGAGCGTGGCGGGGATCGGATTGGGAACGCGGCTTTGTCACGTCTCGACGCCAAAAAGACTGAAGCGGATGCTTGCCCTCATGATTTCCGGATTCGTCCTCTTCCTCATTGTCGACCTGATTGCAAAGTGATCCGCGAACATGCGTCTGGTTCGCGGTCCGATCAACAACGATGCCAGAGCTTGCAACCGGTACCAACGGTGCATTCGTCGGCGACGGAACAATCCCTATACCCGCGCGTTGATTGCGAAAGCGGCTGGATCGGAACCGATGAATTCCGGGGTCGTCACGGATGAGTCGATCATTTCGCAGGTAGGACATGGGACGGGAATTCATTGATCGCGCGCCTGGACTTGGAATCTCGGCAATTGCCACCTACAAACCCCAGTGGGTTCTGCCCAATGCCTGGTTTGCGGACCTGCTTTCCAGAAAATTCGTCAAGCACACGGGGATTCACGAACGTCCCGTTTCCCTGGTCGACGAAGTCGGCCTTGGGGTCATTGCCACGCGGCGGCTGTTTACCGAAACGGCTTGCGATCCGCGCGACTGCGCGGGAGTTGTCCTCGTTTCCCCCTCGTTTGTACCGATGGCGATTGCCAACCGGTTTATGCCCCGCGCGCGAGCGAGGGACGAACAGCTTTCCCGCGCCGCGGTGCGGATGGTCCGGGAACTGGGCCTTCAACCACGATGCATCAGGGGAATCAATTCGTTCTGTTGCGGTTACGTGCGGGCACTGGCACTGGCGGCGAAAAAGCTCGCTCCGTCAATCGGGTTGAGGCCGACCGAGTTCCTGCTCGTCGTGACCGCCAGCCAGATCAGCCGGATTACCAACTATTCCTGCGCGCAAACGGCACCGTTGTTCGGTGACTTCGCGACGGCCTCCCTGGTCGCGCCGGTTGACAGTCCGAAATATCCGGCACGGGTGGAAATCATTGCTTCACAAGTTGAGAGGACGGCGACTACCCGGTCGTTCTTTGATTTTCAGTTAAAATCCGGAGCCGTCAGGCCGAACCCCGACGGCGGCCAGGAACGCGAAAAGGAACGCGTCGTATTCACCATGGACGGCATGGGCGTTGCCGATCATGCACCGCGGGCGATGGCGCTGGCCGCTGCCCGGACGGTCCGCCAGGCAGGGATCGCACCGGAGCAAATTGAGTTGATCGTTCCGCATCAGGCGGGTGAGGGGATCGTTCGCTTCACCGAAATGAAAATGCGCGACGCAGGCTTTCGCGGCGAGTTCGTGAACGGCTTGACAAGTAGACTGGGAAACGTCAGTTCCTGCTCGATTCCCTACGCCCTGACGACGCAGTGGGATCGTCTGAGCGGGTACATCGCGAGTCCGGCCGCCGCCGTCGGTCAGCCCGGCAAGCCGTATATGTACCAGGGCTGCATCATCTTTCGCGCGCGGCACGCCGCCCGTATGCGGGCGGCTTGAGACCATAAACAGGAAGCGAGTGTCTACTCACTTTCCGCTGCGTAGAACGCGGCGTCGACCGGCCGCAGGGGGCGGTTCATCCATAACGGACGGCGCAGGTTGTCCGGACCCGGACCGGGCCGCGTCAACGCCAGCCATTGACGGTAGACTTCCGCCGACTTTGCGGTATCAACTTGCACGTCGCCATGGCGATCACCACCGCGAGCCGCTTCCACGACGACTTTCTGGTGCCAGCAGTGCATGCCGCTGACCGGATCGGGCTGGACTGGAAAGGTCAAATTCTGGGGCACGCCCCCGTCGGACCAGAAAATGCGCGACGAATCGGAATCACCGCTTTGGTAGCCCGCGACGCTGCCCGTCCTCCGCATTTGCCAGATGTTTTCATCGAGGCGGTTGATTTCGACGAGGTTGCTGGCCCAACGATTCGCGGGCGGATCGCTCGCGCGGCGCCACCGCCCCATGTGATGGGAACAGGCGACGATGCCAGGCTTGATCGCTTCGGTCACCCAGACACGATCGACAAAAAACCCGATTGCGGTAATGACGCGAACCAGGTCGCCCGTGCGGACGGCCAGCCGCTCGGCGTCCGAAGTATGAATCCAGACGGGATTCTGGTGCGAAATTTCGGCAAGCCACTTCGCGTTTCCGCTTCGTGAATGGATCATCGTGGGCAAGCGATAAGTCGGGAGAAGAACGTATTCATTTTTCTCCCGGTCGATCGAGTCAGCGGAGACGTGCGATTTGATGTATCCCGGTATCTGGTATTCGGGCCATCCCCATTCGACGAGCGTGCTCGACCAGAATTCCTGGCGGCGCGTGGGAGTGGGGAACCCACGCCGCGGAATTCCGTCGATCTGGACACCGACGTTCGATCCGTCAACGGCGACTTCCCCGCGCGCTTCGTCGCGCGTCGCGCGCGACAACTCATCGGACGGGATTTCATGTCGGTGTTTTTCAAAGGACCGGCTTTCGACTTCAAACGCACCGAACCGGCGCATGTATTCCAGCGGCGACAGGCCATGTTCGGCGGCCTTTTCCGGCAGTCCTGGCGTCCTCTCAAAAATGTACGCATAGTATTCGTCGGTCGTGATCTTTTCGCCGGGCCGCGCTGGCGAAAGAAAATGCTTGCGAATTCCGAGGTCCTCATCCTTGTCGATCCGCCACGACAGTTCGATCCAGAACTCGTCTTCTTCCCAGACTTCACCGGGATTCGTTTCGTAGGTGAACTGAACATCGCGACCGGCGCGTCGCGCGGCCTCGCGAAGGATCGGCTGGCGGAACGCGATCCACGTTCCGCTGTGGGTTTCGTAGCTGTTCAGGTCATGTCGCTCGCTGGCGTGTCCCATGGGCAGCACATAGTCCGCGAAATACGCCGTCTCATTCCACGTCGGAGTCATCGCCACGTGACAGCCGATTTGCTGCTCGTCGCGGAGCATTTCAATCCACGAAAAACCATCGGGATAACTCCACACCGGATTGAAAACGCGTGTGAAGTAGGTATCGATGCGACCCCGGTTTTCGCGGAGGAAATGGGGGAGCAAAAAACTCATCTCGTAGTGAGCCAACGGGTATTCGTCCGGGAAATGCAGCGAGTTCCAGAGATGTGACGGCGGCGGACAATCGAAGAATTCGGGCTTGAACTTGTTCCAGCCGCTGGGGGAGGTCCCGCCGCGCGTCCCCACGCTGCCCGTCAGTACATTGAGAAAATGCAGCGCTCGCGCGACGGCCCAGCCACCGAGATTTCCGCTGCAAGCGCTTCGCCACGTGTGCGTCGCCAATCGGCTTCCCGCCGCCGCCACTCGTTCGGTGACTTGCGAGACCAGTGCGGCGGAAACACCCGACTCCGCTTCGGCAAATTGCGGCGTGAACTCGCGATACTCGACTTTCAGCGCGTCGACAAATCTTTCAAAAGTGACCGGCTCGCCCGGATGCGCGGCGGCCAGCCAGTCGCGCCAGTTGACCCAGTCGCGGAGAAACGCGGCGTTGAAACGATTCGACTGGATCAGTTCATTGGCGATGGCGAGCAAAACGGCGGCTTCGGTACCTGGCCAAGTCGGCAGCCAGTAGTTCGCGACACTTGCGGTGTTGGACAACCGCGTGTCCAGTACGGCCAGTTCGGCACCCTCCATCATCCCTTCGATGATGCGTTGGGCGTGCGGATTGAAATAATGTCCGGATTCCAGGTGCGCGCTGACCAGCAAGATGAACTGTGCGTTGGCGTGATCGGGCGAAGGCCGGTCGTAGCCTTGCCAGATCGCGTATCCGAATCGCGCGCCCGCGGAACAGATGTTGGTGTGACTGTTGTGCCCGTCGACTCCCCACGCCTGGAGGACGCGGTCCATGTACCCCTCGTGGCCGGGGCGACCGACGTGATAGACGACTTCGTTGTGCCGCTCTTCGTGTAACGCCCGTCCGATGCGATCTCCCAATTCATCGAGAACCTGGGGCCAGCTCACTCGAACCCATTTCCCCGCGCCGCGCTCGCCCGAGCGCTTCAACGGGTAGAGTATCCGGTCCGTGTCGTTGATCTGGTTGATCGTCGCGGGACCCTTCGCACAGTTGCGACCGCGACTGCCGGGATGATACGGATTCCCCTCGAACTTGCGGACCTTCATCGTCTCCTTGTCGATGTAACCGACCAGCCCGCACGCCGATTCGCAGTTGAAACAGGTCGTCGGGATGAGGGAATACGATTTCTTGCGGCGCAGCGGCCAGACGGCGGGGTCCAGTTCACTCCAGTCGTCCCATTGGTCCATGGGCGGAAATCGCTCAAGCGCGACTTGACTCATCCCTTCCGGCAATTCGGTCTCCCCGGCGTCGAGATCGGGGATCAGTCGCAAACGTGTCGCAAGGCGTTCGATGAGACTGCGTTTCATGATTTCGCCACGTGTTCAGGTCGCCTCGGGTTTCCGAATCAGCCGTTGAGCGCTAGCTCACGGCTCCTGGTTTTTCCGCTGAAAACCGGACGCTAGTGCGTACCGGCTGATATGGAACTGAAAACCGGACGCTCGCGCGTACCGGCTGACAGGACCGATCGGAGTTTTATTGATGCAATGCAATGTTAACTTAAGGGAATAAGCTGAGGTGCACGGACCCAAATGTGCTCGGCGAGGTACAACCCGATCAGCGAGACGACTCCCGCAAGAATCGTCAGCCCCGTCGCACCGGGGAGCAACAAGAGGACCGGGAGACAGCATCCGAATGCAACGACGCCCCATCGATACAGTCGGGCAAACCGTCCCCGGACGATCATTTGAACGACCCGTCGGCTGTCGGGCGAACCGTGGGGAATCGACAACTCGATGGCGTCGACGATCAATTTGGCGATGAGCGCGGCGATCAACATGCGACCGACGACCGCATTCCATTCCGGGTCGGTTGTACTCGCCAGTGCGCACAACGTCGCGGAGCCGCCGATCAGCGAATGGACGAGCATGTGTACGACCAGCAGGTGACTTTGCCAGAAATCGCGGCCGCGCGCCTGGGCAAACAAAAACGCCGTGTAGGCGGCGGTCAACAGCGCAATCGGTGCAACCAGCCACGGCAACCAGCCGTCGGCAAGGCTCCATCCCGCCAGCAACACACAAAACCAAATCGCGAGGACGATGGCATATGCATTGATAATCCATGCGCCGCGAACGAGCCACGAACGCCATTGGGGCCGAAGCATGACGTAGAGGAACCGTCGTGGCCGATCGAGGTCGGCGACGAGCATCAGTCCGGTCAGCGCGAGAAAAACAAGCGCCACGATCCATGCGATTCGCTCTCCCGATGGCGTCAGTCGTGTCGGCGCGAGAATGGCAATCAACGCGGCGACGAGCCCCGCACCGGATGAAATCGCCTTGGTCCACACGTAGGCCGACACCTGCCATCCCCAGAGGACCCCCTTGTTCGGAGCATCGTAGACCCGCCGCGGCGTTCCCGACTCCACGGACCGCGGAGCAGCCGGCGGCAGTCGACTTGATGGGTCCGAATTCACGACGCCATTGCAGGGGTCGTCGAGTCCGAGCAGATTACGCAAGTCGTCCAAAGGATGTCGCTTGCTGAGCACGACCGCCGGCGCGCGTGAGGGCGCGACGTGGCCAACCCGGTTGCTTGCCATTTTGCCAGGGACTTTCGATGCAGGCTCGTTCTCCCCGTTTCCGCCCTCCGGGCCTGAGTGATTTTGGGCGGGCGACCGATGCGAAAGAGCAAAAATCGCCGCGACACGTTGCTCGGTGTACCGCGCGTAATGACCGACTCCCCGCGTTTGGCGATTCCACATCCCGTGACCGCCCACGTCCGTGGCCGATGCATCAAGCGACTCCGGCTCGCCGTCAATGTAATAAAGCCTCGGAAGGGTTTCCTTTTCCGGTTTTCGAACGGTCACCGGCTCACTTGCGAGGAGCTTCGATATCGTGGAATCCGGATCGTCCAGGTCACCCGAAATAATTGCTTGAGTCGGACAAACGATGACACACGCTGGTTCAAGTCCGTTGTCGACGCGATGCGCGCAGTAATTGCATTTGGCGGCGGTGTGCGATTCGGGATCAATGTAGAGGGCGTCGTAGGGGCAGGCCTGCATGCAGGCCTTGCAGCCAATACAGCGTCGACTGTCAAAGTCAACAATTCCGTCGTCGCGTCGAAACAGGGCGGTGACCGGACAGATGGTGATGCACGGTGCGTTGTCACAATGGTTGCAACGCATGACGGAAAAGTGTCGCTGCGAATCGGGAAAAGTCCCCTTCTCGATGTACTTGACCCACGTGCGATTGACGCCCAGCGGAACTTCATGTTCGCTCTTGCAGGCGACCGTGCAGGCGTGACAGCCAATACAGCGGCGGTTGTCGATAATAAAGCCAAAATTGGCCAAGGAGTCTTGCCCTGTTTCCAAAAATGCTGGCAAAGTCAATGCGGATCAGAATACCCTCTCCACCGTTAAATTGCCACGCGCCGGTCACACAACCCCTTGTCTTGAGCGCGGCGTTCCGGATACTTGAAAGCAGCGGCCTGGAGGCCATTTGCCATTAACCCTGTATCGGGAGTTGAACGATGAAAGTGCTAACGACGCTCTGCTGTATTTTGGCCCTTGGACTGCTGGTTTCGTCGGGTTGTACCCCGGAACCCACGAACAAGCCGGTCGTCGATTCCGGTGGAAAGGACCACGGCCACGACCACGGAACGGGAGCCAATGACCATTCAGGCCATACGGATGGACCCAAGGGGGGCGTCATGTTTACCTTTGGTGATTCGGGGATCAAGGGCGAAGTCGTTCCCAAGTACGGCGACAATCTTGTGACGTTCTACATTTACGATGCCGACGGCAAGACCGAGCGGAAGATCAAGGCGGACCACCTCACGGCCAGCCGCAAGGTGGGCGAAGTCGAGACGTTCACGATCCCCGCGGTAAGCCCAAGCGAAGGGATGGCGAGCCGTTTCGAGCTTGTCGATGAGAAATTTGCAGTTGCGATGAAGTCCACGGGTGCAACACTGGAGGTCGAAATTGACGGCGTCAAGCACTCGACGCAACTGGAAAAGGACCCGCACGCACACTAACGCGGCTTCAGATCGCTCCGTCATCGTCGACGGTGATCTGGATCAGCACCCGTTTGTGCGATTCACGCAGCTTGCGGTGGCATTTCCCAATCGCTTCCATGACTTCATCCCACGAGCCTTCGAGGTTCGTCGACATCCGGTTCATTTGATATTCCAGCCCGCACTCCCCCAGCACCTCGCGGACCAGCGACATTTCATCGCGGAGATGCGGATCGTCGAGCGGCCAGACACTGAACTGAAAGAGCATTGGAAAAACCTTTCTGTCGGGATTACGCTCCCGCGATGCTTGCGAGGTATTTCGGGTGGTCGGCCTGCCCGGTCATTTCGTAGAGAAAGCGGCTTGGCATTGTATCGCGCGGCTTTCCCCATTTCATCCGCGTTAGCGCCATCGACAAGGTCAGCCGTTCACGAGCGCGCGTAATGCCGACGTAACAGAGGCGACGCTCCTCGTCGATCTCGTCGTCGAGCATGCTGCGATGGTGGGGAAGGATGTTTTCCTCCATTCCCACGATAAAGACTTCGGGAAACTCCAGGCCCTTGGCGCTGTGGAGCGTCATCAAGGCGATTGCATTGCGATTTAGCTGCTTTTCCTTTTCGTCGTCAAGCTGCCGTTCGTCGAGCGTCAGTTGCTCGAGGAATTCCATGAGCGACGGGGCGCGCGATTCCGCTTCGTAGGCGGCGATCGCGTTGATGATCTGCTCGACGCTCGCCCACCGCGCCTCGCGTTCCTGGTCGCTGTCGTATGCCCGCTCGATTTCCTCGTGATAACGGGCGCGTCCGATCAGTCGCCGCGCCGCGTCAACGAGCGACGGAGCGTTTTCGCCCTCGGCCCGCGACGTCCCGGATTCGAGAATGCCTCGCAGTTCATCCAGCCCGCGCGCCGCCGCGGCGGTGATAGCCGGTCGCCGGAGCGGATCGACAATCAGCTCAACCGGTTCGACGCCCGATTCCAGGCAATGGTTGAGCAGTTGCTCGACGGCCTTTTGCCCTAGTCCGCGCGGCGGGACATTAATGACTCGGCGGAGCGACATTTCATCGACGGGATTGTCCAGTAGCCGCAGCCACGCGACGACGTCCTTGACTTCCTTGCGGTCAAAAAACGAGTGGCTGCCGATGAGCACGTACGGCAGCCGCGCCTTGCGCAGCTCGGTTTCAAAAGGTCGCGGTTGCTCGTTAGTCCGGAAAAGGATCGCGAAATCACCCGGCCGGACACCCGGTTCATTCAGCCGGTTGCGAATCCGTGTCACGATCTCAAGAGCTTCGCGACCTTCGTTTGGAAACTGCTCGATGACCGGTGCGGGGCCGCCCGGGCGACCGCTTTTGAGTGTCTTGTCGTGCCGCTCCAGGTTGAACGAAATCAGCCGGTTGGCATATGCAAGGATCGGCCCGGTCGAGCGGTAGTTCTGTTCGAGATTAATCAACGCGCAGTCGGGCCAGTCCGGACGAAAATTGAGAATATGACGCACGTCCGCTCCACGAAAACCGTAAATCGACTGATCGTCATCACCGACTACAAAAAGGTTCCGGTGGGGACCGGCGAGCGCGCTGATGATCCGGTACTGGCTGGCGTTGGTATCCTGGTATTCATCGACCATGACGTGATCAAAGCGCGCAGCCTCGCGCGCCAAAACGTCGGGAAAGCCGCTGAAGAGGTCCTCGACGAGGAGCAGCAGGTCGTCGAAGTCGACGGCACCCTGGTGCTTGAGCATCCGCTGGTAGCGCTGCCAGCCAAGGGCCGCAACCTCTTCCTGGTCCGTACTCGCAACGCCTGCCGCGTCGCCGACGCGAATCGACCGGGACTTCCAGCGACTGATGTGATTGACGAGCATGGCGGGGGTGAGCGACGATTCGGGCGCGCGGATTTCACGCAGCGCGCGCCGCGCGACTGCTTCCTGGTCACCTCGATTGCAAATAATGAACCGCTCCGGATAGCCGAGCAGGCTGATATGGCGGCGAAGGATTCGAACGCAAAGCGAGTGAAAGGTGCAGATGAGTGGCCGGGTCGATTTTTTTCGGCGACGCCTGCCGGTCACGCGCTCAAGCATTTCCCGTGCCGCCTTGTTGGTAAACGTGACGGCGAGGATGCGCTCCGGTTCGATGCCCTGGCGAACGAGGCGGGAAATTCGCTCGGTGACAACTCGCGTCTTGCCCGTTCCAGCTCCGGCCAGCACGAGGACCGGGCCGCAAAGTGTTTCCACCGCCCGTTGTTGAGCTGTGTTCAGTTGAGTCACAATCCGTTTCCCGTGCGCCGCGTCGCTGAATTTTTTCGTGGGCTTGTTCCGCACGTAGGTTATGATTCCTTCGACTCGTCTTCGCCACACCCCTGATTTTTTTTAAAGGCAAAAGAGTAGGGCTCGCCAAGCGGCCCTGTGAACGGTTTAACAGTCCATTTTTGCCGCTTTTTTCGGTGGTTTCACCGAGTTGGACGCCAATCCTCGCGGATCGCCAGTTCGAAACGATTTTTTGGTCCAGGAACGAGCAAGGGCTGGCTTTCTGACTACCATACTTTCGCATTCTCGCACACTTGTTAGAATCAGCCGAAGCAAGCGGAAAAAAAACCGTTCGGACGTGGATCGTTCTGAACGGTTTTGCCGGCTCGCCGCGTTCAGAGACGTCTTCCGGGCTGGGAACTATTTGCGGTTCGCAGTAAATCGCGGGGTCTGGCATGTGGCTTGCACAGCTTGCATTTGTAGACGATTTTCAATTTGCTTAACGACGGTTGCGTGATGTTTGCGTGATCGGGTTTTTGCTTCCTTTGTTTTTGACGGAGAATTTGATGACCAGAATTTCCTTTGCTCTCGGTTTGGGCCTTTGTGCCTTGATAGCCGCTCCCGTTGCCGCGCAGTGCTGTGGTGGCGGTTCATCGTATTCGGGCGCGCCCGCTTATAGCGCACCGGTCTACTCGGGTGGTTATTACGGTGGCTCTTCGGATGCGTGCTGTGATAGTGGCTACACGGCGACCCGTCGTCCTTTCGCACGACGTGGCTTGTTCCAGCGCCGCGGGAGCAATAACAACTGTTGCCCGCCCACGTACGCCGCTCAATCGTATCCGTCGCAATCGTACGTTAGCGCCTACCCGGTCCAGTCGTCCGGTAACGCTTGCTGTGGTCAATCGTATGCCCAGCCCTCCTATGGAACGCCTGCCTACGGTATGTCGGGCCAGCCAATGATGTACACCGGCAGCCCCTGTGGCTGTTCGGGTCAGTACATGAACAGCGGCCAGAACATGAACAGCGGCCAGTACATGAACGATGGCCAGTTCAGGAACGAAGGGCAGAACACGAACGACGGCAGCTACAACAACTACGAAGGCTCGAATGATTCGGCGGTTGTTGAACCGCCCGCCAGTGACGACGGATCCTACACGTCGACGGAAAAAAGCGTTTCAGAACGTGCGAATTCCGGCAACGACGGAGTCGAACCTCCTCCAGTACCCACCGACAACGACGATCAGTAGTCGTTTCGCCGGAACTTTTCAAAACCAGACCACTGGCGACCCGATGTTGCCAGTGGTATTTTCGTTTGTTTCGCAGAGGGGTGGCCTGGTCCTCGCCGGTGTTTGTATTGACGGTCATTTTTCCACGGGTATATACTGGCTTTGCGGCAGGGACGGGCGGAGTTCGCTGCCTGCGTGCTGGCAAAACACTTTCGCCGCTATTTCGCATCAACCGGACGCATTTTATGAGCCAAAAGAAACGCGAACTCGAGCAAAACGAACTGGCCGACGCCCTCACGGCCAACCTCGAAAAACTCCAGCCCTATTATTCGAGGATAATGCTGGTTGTCGTGGCCGTTGTGTTGGGAATCGTCGCTGTCGTCTTCTGGAATTCGACGCGGCGCAGCGTCAACGAAGGTCAGTGGGAGGAATACCTCGACTCGACACGTTTCGCTGACATTCGAGGCATGGAGGAAGTCGCGAAAATCTATCCTGACAAGCCGGCGGGGCAGCTTGCGATGTTGCACGCGGCTGATTACGACTTCGCCCGAGGAAGCACCAGCCTCGTCAATGATCGCGACGAGTTCAAGGACAAGATTCGCAAGGCGATCGAGCGATACGAGGTCCTCGTCAGTGACAAGTACCGGGTCGAGCCGCTTCTCAAGCGACGCGCCACCTTTGCCCTGGGACACAGCCACGAAAGTCTCGGTGAATTCGACAAGGCGAGACAATATTATCAGCAACTTGTTGACAATGCGCCCGATGACCCGGTTGGCAAACTGGCCGCGGAAGGACTGGAGCGGCTGGCGGACCCGTCGGTCGTCGCCATTTTTGACAAGTTCAAACAGTGGCAACCTGAAATGACCGCGCCCGACGGCGGACCCCTTCTGGACCGACGACCCGACATCAGTTTCCCCGGCCTCGATGCGGCTGACTTTCCCACCCCCGCGGCAACCGAAACTCCCGCGCCATCCGAAGCACCCGCGGCGACCGAACCTCCCGCGCCATCCGATGACGGAGTTACGGACGATTCGCCGGAACCCGAACCGGCCGGCGAATCACCCGTTGATTCTGGCGGCGACAACAACCGCGACGGCGGCGAGAACGGCGGCGATGGCAGTGGCGAGGACCCGGGCATACCGCGATTCGGATCGAGTTGAAAAAATGTCACTTCTCATCCGCTTGCGCGAACTGGCGCGCCGACGGCAGCGGCCGATGACTCTGGGAGCACGCGGAGAGCAAGCAGCGGAACGATACTTGAGGCGACGCTGTCGCATGGTCATTACCGCCCGCGGTTACGCCAATCACGTTGGCGAAATTGACTTGATCGGCGTCGACAGGACGACTCGACCGCGGACCGTGGTATTTGTCGAAGTCAAAACGAGAACGGACGACCGTCACGGGTTGCCCGTCGAGGCCGTCGACCGAAACAAGCAGCGCCAGATTACCGAGACGGCGCTGGTTTATCTCAAACAGTATGATTTGCTGGAGAGCCGTGCGCGTTTTGACGTTATCGGCGTCTTATGGCCGACCGCCGAGCGCCATCCGGAGATCACGTGGTATCGAAACGCATTTGAACCGACCGGCAAATACCAGCTTTTTTCCTGACGGGAACGCATCCGGCGACAAGGAGTTCCCGCAACCATGATCGGCCTGGGTGAAGCGAGCGCGCTGGGTACGGCCTTGATGTGGGCTTGCTCCAGCATGATTTTTGGCGGCACGCGACTGTCGGCCTGGTCGATCAACCTCGCCAAAAACACGGTGGGCGCGACGCTTTGCCTAATCACTCTGGCGGGAATCTCCCTCGTGACGGCCCAGCCGCTGTTACAGGTTTCATTTGAAGCGCAGGGCTGGCTCATTCTCAGCGGCTTCATCGGGTTGACGATCGGCGACACCTTCTATTTTCGCAGTTTGCAGATTCTTGGTCCGCGCCGCTCGCTCGTCATGGCTACCGCCACGCCCATTTTTGGCGCGATGCTTGGCTGGATGATACTCGGCGAAGGGGTCACGGCGGTGACGGCGGTTGGAATTGCGATTACGATTTCCGGTCTCGCCATCGTCATTATGGAGCGGCGGGCGAACGTCGAATCGCCAGGCCTGTATCCGGGGCGGATTGTACTGGGCGTGCTTGCCGGAATCGGCGGTGCCTTTTGCCAGGCAACCGGAGGCGCCTTTTCCAAGATCGGGATGCGCGACTGCACGCACCTCGAAGCGACGTACTACCGGCTCGCAATTGCCGTTGCTTTTGCGCTTGTGTTCACCGCGGCGCGCGGACGGTTCGGCGATTGGACCCGGGCCGTCACCAAACCGGAAACCGCAAGGCGTGTCGCCGCCGCTGCCACGCTTGGCACGTTTCTGGGTATCTGGTTCAGCCAGATCGCCATCAAGATGACGAGTCTCGCCGTTGCGACGACGCTCATGTCGGCCAGCCCGTTGTTTGCCATTCCCCTGGTTCGCTATTTTCACGGACATCGCGTTTCGAAACGTGCGATCCTCGGAAATCTGGTCGCCATCGCCGGGATTGTGCTGGTGGTCGCGCGAGACTGGTGAACGCTTGTCGGGATGGATTAACGGTTACGACCCACGTAGCCGAGTCTCTCCGAGACTCGAACAGCCGATCAACGACTCGGCGAGACCCGCGCATCTCGGCGCGACGCGCGAGCGTCGTTGATCGCTCCGCAATTATAATTCGCGTTGGGCCAGCGCAGTGCGAAGCGTTTCCTCCCAGCCAAGCGCGTAGCGCGCCGGGTCGCGGCGACCGATCGCATGAAACGCGAGAACCCGCTCGACGTCCGAGCCGGTCAGTCCATGCGCCGCGCCCTGGTCGTCCGGCAGGTAGCTGGTCAGTGTATTCGCAAAAACAATGTCGAAATCCAGGCCAAGCAGTTCGGTCGAGTCCAGTGCGTCGCGGAGGATGCCAGCCTTGTCAAGCTCCAGCCACGGCAAGTGCAATTGAACGCGGTCGGCGTTCCAGTTGCCGCTTTGAAAGGCGCGCCACAGGTCCTGGTAAAATTCCGGGCGGCAATCCGGGTAAATTGCGTGGTCGCCTGAATGAACACCCATCGCCAACCACGTCTCCTCGTTCGTTCGCAAGGCGATCGAAAGCGCCCAGCCAAACGCGATCGACGCAAAAATTGCATTCCGGTTGGGCACGACGGTTTCGCGCATGCTGGCCTGTTCATAGTGGCCCAGCGGCATACGGCGTTCGCCTTGCAAGAGCGCTGAATCAAGGAGGCTTCCAAGCCCCGACAGATCGATCGTTTCATGCTCGACCGGATGTCCGTGGCGGGCGAGCCAGGCGAGGTTTCGTTCGAGAAATTCCAATTCAACCTCGTGCCGCTGGCCGTAGCGGAAACTGATCCCGTAAATGGTGCGTCCTCTCGCCAGCAGTCGCAACAGCAGGCTTGTCGAGTCCAGGCCGCCGCTCAGACAAATCACGGCGGGACGTTCCACCCGTGCGCGAACGCCGGTCTCGGTCAATGTCGGGGTCGTTTCCACGGTTGGGGAGGCATAAGGGAATTCTGCGTTACCTAGGCGTTCATTGTATTGCCTTGCATAATTGCCGCTATGGCCAGAAATGAACAACTGATCCGGCAGCACAAGATTCTCCAGATTCTCGAGCGCGTCCGCTTTGGAAAGACGATTGAGGAACTCCGCGACGACGTTTGCGAGGAGCTTGGGTTGACGCGAATCCATGTGCGAACGCTCAAGCGTGATCTCGACGCGCTGCAAGCCGCCGGGATCGATGTCCGCCCACAGGACTCCGCACGCGGCAAGGTCTGGAAACTCGGACCGCTGGCGCACAAGTCAACCAATATCACCGCCACATCCACCGAATTGATCGCGCTGGCGTTGGGACGACAGTTGATGTTTCCCCTGGCGGGAACACCGTTTTGGCGCGGCATCGAATCGTTCTGGAACAAGGTTCAGGAAGAAATCCCCGCGTCGGTGCTGGACCATTACGAGAAATACTGGCGGACGCTCCGGGTCATTGGCGTGCCGGCCAAATCCTATGAGGCCCACCAGGGGATGCTCGGAACGATTCACCGTGCGATCATCGAGCATCGTGTTCTGACCATCAAATACGAAAGCCCCGGCAAACCCGTCGTGACGCGCGACATCAATCCGGTCGCCGTCGCCCTTTTCCATGCCAGCCTCTACGTGCTGGGTGTCTACGATGACGACGCGGAGAACCAGATTCGAACGTGGAAGCTTGACCGCTTTCATGGTGCCGTGGCGCTGGACAAGTACTTCAAGCGCGATGAAAAACTGGACATCGACCAGTACATCAGCGACAGCATGGGAATTTTCGTTGGCAACAAGCCTCACAATTTCCGTATTCGGCTGAGCGCCCAGGCGGCTCGCTGGGTCATCGAGGAACCGTGGCATCCGGAACAACAGCTCAAGCAACTGCGGAGCGGCCAGTATGAACTGACGGTGCGCGCCGCGCATGAACTGGAGATCGTCCCGCGCGTGCTTCAACTCGGCAAGGAAGCGGAAATTCTCGCCCCGGCGTCGGCCCGCAAGGCGGTTGCCGAGATCGTCGCGGAATTGGCCAAGCGGTACAAATCATGACCAGGAGTTGCACCGCATCGGCGTAATCAATTACGATCGCTCAGGAAACCTTCGTTGCATTGGAACGTGCCGCGGTCTTTCGTGGCCGCGGCTTCCAGCGCTTCCAAGGGCGGTTTGACCAGGTTCCGACTGGTGTTCTTGAAAAAAAACAAAAACAAGGGGAGTAAATCAACCATGCGTGTTTTACTGGCGGGAATCCTCGGCGGATTATTTGTCTTTGGGGGAGGGGCAATCAGCCATATGTTTCTCGAACTCGAGTCCCGTGCGATCCGGCCCGTCGGTGATGAAAGGGCCGCGGGCGAGTTTCTGGACCGTCACGCCGAGGATGCGGGTATCTACGGCACGCCGATGATGAATCCGGACGCGGAAGATATGAATGTCGAATATGAACGCATCAACGAGTTGTACAAGAAGGGTCCGTCAGCATTCATTGTCGTTGCGCCGCGAGGCGAAGACATGATGGGGCCGATGCAACTTGGCGGCGAAGCAGTCTTCGATGTGCTGGCGGCCTTGACCGTGGCCTTCATTGTAAGTCGCCTGTCACCCCAGGTCCGCCTTTTCGAAAGGTGGTTCATTGTCATGTTGTTCGGCCTCGCCGCGTGGGCCACCATCAGCACATCATGGGCACTATGGTACCGGTTCCCCTGGCTCTTCATTCTCGACGGGCTGTACGTTGCCCTGATTGAATGGGCGCTGGCGGGGCTGGTCATCGCCGCGCTGGTCCGCCCGGCGCGAATTGTCGGGCGGCGCAGCTAAGTTCCGGTTTTGCAAATTTGGAGTGCTCCGGCCTGGCGGAGCTTTGGATTAGCCCCGTAAAACGCGATGCATTGAGACCCATTCGGGCTGGGGCGTTGCCGTCCACACCTCCAATTACTTCCTGCGTTCGGCAATCCAAAGCGGTGCCAAGTCCCCGCACTCCAAAGAAAAGTGCAAAACTGGAACTAAGTAGCCGTCCCGCTGACGCAACTCACGGTTCCAGTCACCGTCAGTCGGCAAGTTCTCTCGCCGCAGGAAGGCGGCTATTTCCGCGTCGATTCTCGCCAAGACTTCTTTAGGAAGCGAATCAGCCAATCGCCAGGTGATGAAACAAAGCGTTCCCGCCTGAGACCAGTGCGGTAACAATCGTTCAACGATACAAAACTCTGCCTCAGCGTCAAAAAAACCAATATCTTCGCGTTTCATAAATGACCGCATTTTTGGAGGCGAGCTTCATGTAGCCGTGTCTCTCAGAGACTCGGAACCGGGGTCTCGAACCCCGGCGTCTCTGCTTCGGCGTCTCGGACCTGGCGTCTCGGAGAGACGCCGCTACGTAAAGCGCTACGTAAAGCGCTAAACGCTTTGCGGTTCGGGTGATTCGACCGGTGCCGACTCAACGGGCATTGACTCGAATACGAAATCGTCGAGGCGATAGTCGATCCGCACCCGGGCCCCCGATTCATACTCCCCCTTGAGCAATTCGGTGGCAAGCGGATTTTGAAGACGGGTCTGGATGACGCGCTTCAGCGGCCGCGCTCCGTAGACCGGGTCATAACCCTGCGCGGCAATGGCGTTTCGCGCTGATTCGGTCACCTCCAGCTCAATCCCCTGTCGCGCGACTCGCCTGGTGAGTATCTCAATCTGCAAATCGACGATGCGGCGAATCTGCTCGCGACGAAGAGGCTTGAAGATAATTTGTTCGTCAATTCGATTGAGCAGTTCCGGGACGAACCGCTCGCGGACGGCTTGCTGGACGGCGACACGCAATTCCTCTTCGTCTCCCCCTTCCTCAGCCACCCTTTGAATGATCTGGCTTCCCACGTTGCTCGTCATCACGATGATCGAGTTGGTGAAATCGACCGTGTGGCCATGGTTGTCGGTGAGTCGGCCGTCGTCGAGCACCTGGAGGAGGATGTTGTAAACGTCGTCATGGGCCTTTTCGATTTCGTCAAGCAGAATGACGCAATACGGACGGCGCCGGACGGCCTCGGTCAACTTGCCCCCCTCGTCGTAACCGATGTATCCCGGCGGCGCGCCGATGAGGCGGCTGACCGAATGACGTTCCGCGAATTCGCTCATGTCGATGCGCACCATCGCGTGCTCGTCGTCGAACATGACTTCGGCGAGGGCCTTGCAAAGTTCGGTCTTTCCGACGCCGGTCGGGCCAAGAAAGAGGAATGAACCGATCGGGCGGTTGGGGTCCTGCAATCCGCTGCGACTGCGGCGAACGGCGTTGGAAACGGCCTCGACCGCCTCGAACTGCCCGACGACGCGCAAGTGCAAACGCTCCTCCATCACCAGCAGCTTCGCCCGTTCCGCCTCGAGCATTCGCGAAACCGGGATGCCGGTCCATGCACTGACGATTTCCGCGATCTCGTCTTCGGTCACTTGTTCACCGAGGAGCCGCTTTTTCGGAGCGTCGTCGCCCGAGGATTCCGGATCCTGCTTTTCGGAAGCATCGATGTGAGCTTGCAGTTTCTTTCGCTCCGAGTCCAGTTCAAAGAGCCGATGGTACGACTTTTCATCGACCGGCTGGCCACCCGATTGCCGTGTCTTGATCTCGGTGTCGAGCTGATTGAACTGATGTTCGACCGTCGCGAGGTTCTCGCGCACCTTGCGGACGTCGCCGACGCCGAGTTTTTCGGCTTCCCATTGTTCGCGGAGACTGGCGAGTTCGCGGCGTCGCGCGTCCATTTCGATGCTGACTTCCTCCAGCCGCGAGCGCACGTCGGCGTCGTCTTCCTCGGCCAGTTGCCGCGCCGCCAGTTCCAGTTGGGTCAATCGCCGCTGCACGACGTCAATTTCGTGCGGAACGCTGTCGAGTTCCATCGCCAGTTTGCTCGCCGCCTCGTCGACCAGGTCAATCGCCTTGTCCGGCAAGAACCGGTCGGTGATGTACCGGTTGGACAATTCGGCGGCGGCGACGAGTGCGGAATCGCGGATTTGCACGCCGTGGTGCGTTTCGTACCGTTGCTTGAGTCCGCGAAGGATCGAGATCGTGTCGTCAACCGAGGGCTCGTTGACATAAACCGGCTGAAAGCGACGTTCGAGCGCGGCGTCCTTTTCAATGTACTTGCGATATTCGTCCAGGGTCGTCGCACCGATGCAATGCAACTGGCCGCGAGCGAGCGCGGGCTTGAGCAGATTGGCGGCGTCGCTGCCGCCCTCGGCCGCGCCCGCGCCGATGACCGTGTGCAGTTCGTCAATGAAGAGGATGACCTGGCCGTCGGACTCGGCGACTTCGCGAAGCACTGCCTTGAGGCGCTCCTCGAACTCGCCGCGAAATTTGGCCCCGGCGATCAGCGCACCCATGTCGAGCGCAACGACGCGCTTTTCGCGCAAGCCCTGAGGGACATCGTTCTGGACGATCCGCAACGCAAGACCTTCCGCGATCGCCGTCTTGCCGACTCCCGGTTGGCCGATGAGCACCGGGTTGTTCTTGGTGCGGCGCGACAGCACCTGGATGACGCGGCGAATCTCGTCGTCGCGGCCGATGACCGGATCGAGCTTGCCCTCGTGGGCCTTCTCAACAAGGTCGATACTGTATTTGGCAAGCGCCTGGTACTTGTCCTCCGGATTCTGATCAGTCACGCGCGACGACCCGCGAACATCGCGCAGCGCCTTCTCAATGTCGGCGGTTTCCACGGCATTGAGCTTGAGCAGCCGTTTGGCCGGCGATACAACGTCGGCAAGGGCGAGAAAAAGGTGTTCCGTCGAGACAAATTCATCGGTCATGCGGTTGGCCATCTCGGCCGCGCGATCGAGAATTTTCTTTAGTTCCGGACCGATTGCCGGCGGGCTGCCGCCGCTCGAAGCGGGGAGTCGACGGCGTTCCGAATCAACCATTTCGGCCAGTTGTCGCGACGCCGCGCCGATTTTCTGCAATAGCGGCTGTACGACTCCGTCGCTTTCGGCCATCAACGCCCCGAGCAAGTGCAGCGGACCGATTTCCGGGTTCCCGGATTCGGTCGCCAGCTCCTGCGCGCTTGCCAGTGCCTGTTGGGCGCGGATCGTCAGTTTGTCAAACCGAAAGGGCATGTCACTCGCTCTTGACTTCGAACTCGGCGTCGATGGCCTCGTCGTCGCTGCGGGTCGAGTCGGGGGCGTCGGCACCGTTGGTTTCGGTCGAAGACGTCGAGGAAGTACTTTCGTACATCATCTTGCTGAAAGCATGAGCGGCCTGTTCCAGCTCCTTGACGGACGCCTTGATCACGTCGCTATCCTCGCCCTTGGCGGCCTCGCGCACCTTGTTCATCGCCGATTCCATCGGAGCCTTGTCGGCGTCACTCAACTTGTCGGCGTGCTCGCTCATGGTTTTTTCCAGTTCATGAACCATGTTGTCCGCCTGATTGCGCGCCATGGCCAGCTCATACTGGCGGCGATCCTCGTCGGCGTGGACCTCCGCGTCGCTCTTCATCTTCTGGATTTCGTCCGCCGACAATCCGGACGACTCCTTGATCTCGACGTTCGCTTCCTTGCTCGTTCCAAGGTCCTTGGCGGAAACATTGAGAATCCCGTTTTGGTCGATGTCGAACTTGACCTCGATCTGGGGGACGCCTCGCGGCGCGGGCGGAATACCCGTCAAGTCAAACTTGCCGAGCAGCCGGTTGTGTTCAGCCATTTTTCGCTCGCCCTGAAAGACCATGATTGTCACGGCGGTCTGGTTATTGGCCGCCGTGCTGAATGTCTGTTTTTTCTCGGTCGGAATCGTCGTGTTGCGCTCGACCAGCGGCGTCATCACGCCACCCTCGGTTTCAATACCGAGCGTCAGCGGTGTCACGTCGAGAAGGAGAACGTCCTTGCGGTCGCCCGCCAGCACGCTCCCCTGGATCGCCGCGCCTATCGCGACGACTTCGTCCGGGTTGACACCCTTGTGCGGTTCCTTTTTGAAAATCTTCTTGACCATCTCGTAAACCTTCGGGACGCGCGTCGATCCGCCGACGAGAACAACTTCGTTGATGTCGGACGGGGAGAGCTTCGCGTCCTTCAGCGCCTGCTCGACGGGTTTGCGGCAGCGATCGACCAACGGGTCGATTAGTTCCTCGAACTTGCTCCGCGTCACAGCGACTTGCAAGTGTTTCGGGCCGCTCTGGTCCGCCGTGATAAACGGCAGATTGATGTCCGTTTGGGGAACGGAACTGAGTTCCTTCTTGGCTTTCTCGCACGCCTCCTGCAGGCGCTGCAGCGCCATCGTGTCGTTGCGCAGATCGATTCCCGATTCCTTCTTGAACTGGTCGGCAACGTAATTGATGAGTACTTCGTCAAAATCGTCGCCGCCCAGGTGCGTGTCGCCGCTGGTGCTGATGACTTCGAAGACCTTCATCCCATCATCGTCGTTGAGTTCGAGGACCGAGACGTCAAACGTCCCGCCGCCAAGGTCAAAGACGACGATCTTCTGTTCCTTGTTGGATTTGTCGAGGCCATAGGCCATCGCTGCCGCCGTCGGCTCGTTGATGATCCGCGCGACTTCGAGGCCCGCGATTTGGCCAGCGTCCTTTGTCGCCTGGCGCTGGGCGTCGTTGAAGTAGGCCGGGACGGTGATCACGGCCTTGTTGATCTTGTATCCCAGATACGACTCGGCGGATTCCTTGAGCTTGCGAAGTATCTTCGCGGAGATTTCCTGCGGCGTATGTTTCTTGTCGCCGATCTGGATTTTCACGTACTCGCCCGCATCCCCCACGACCTTGTAGGGAACCATTTTTTCCTCCGTCTCGACCTCGTGGTGCCGACGACCCATGAAGCGCTTGACGGAGTAGACCGTCTTTGTCGGATTCGTCACCGCCTGGCGGCGCGCGGGTTCTCCGACCAGCACGTCTCCGGTGTCAGTGAATGCGACGACGCTCGGAGTCAAACGGTTGCCTTCCGGATTGGGAATCACGGTCGATTCCTTGCCGTCCATCACGGCGACCACCGAGTTGGTTGTGCCGAGGTCAATTCCGATGATTTTTTCGCCAGTGGCCATGTTCGGGTACTCCTGGATTCCGTTTGGATGGGTTCGTTCTAATAGTGAAAACGGCGCGCGGCGCGGCGCTCTTGTCACGGTCGAGTGACCGGGGCGAAAAAGAAAGCAACCGGCGTGCCAGTTGCGAATTGACCGATCCGCGACAGAATTCAGCGGATTTTCACGGGCCAAATGCCTTTCGAACGAGTCGTCGAAAGTCGGTGGGATACGACTCGATCAGCAGCCATGCCATTTTGGCAGTGAGAACCGGGGTAGCAAGTGTCGAACAATTGTCCTCAATTGTTCCATTCCTTCAACGGGACGGACGACTACGGCAACATCACGGTAGCAAGTGTCGAACAATTGTCCTCAATTGTTCCCGCCCCCGGCATGGATCCTGGGTACTGAACCATTGGGACAATTGCTTACATCGAGAGTTCAGTTTCGTTCTCACGGTCGAAAAGTGCAAAAACCGAAGTTCGATTGGCTAGCCTACCGCGCGCGATCCGGTGTGTCGGGAGTCGGCGGGGCTTCTCGGGTGCGTGCCGGCGAAACGACTGAAGGGGATGGGCTGCTGGACGGCGACACGGCTCCGCTTCCGAATCCCGATCCGCCCCCCCAAAACCCGGGCACCGACGGCAAGCCGCTTGCCGGAGCGTTTCGAGCGTCGGGCCAGCCGAGACCGTCCGCCTCGCTCACCATCATTTTCAGTCGCAATTCAACCAACTCGTCGCGGGCGGCGCGGCGCTTGCTGATCTGTTCGCGAAGTTCGGCAACACGCTTCGTCAAGTCATCGAGATACTTCTCGTACCCGTCCATCGCCTCGTCGTACTGCTTGCTGAGGATATCACGAACCTGCTTCATCGCTTCGTCGCGTGACTCACCAGCTTCCGCGTCGCGGAGCGCCTCCATTGCCTTACGGAGTTCCCGATCGCGCTCGCTGACCCCGACAGCAAAAGGCGTTCCGCCGACGGTAAAAGATATCGACGGAGCGCTTGGCGTTTGTGGCTCGCGGGGTTCCTGCGCGCTCCGCGCGCGAGGCGGAGGCGATTGCCTCACGCGCGTCGCGGGTTCCTGGGGCTGCGGCGCTTCCTGGGCAGCAGCGGTCGAAGCCGCCAATACGATTGCCAGCATGGCGTGCCCGACTGGTCCAAAAAAACATCGATTCATTCCGTTCCCCTGAAAAAGTGTTGCTGAAAATTTGAAAACAATTGCGGTTGTGAAAGTTGCTATTCCCAAACGCCAGGCAAGCAAGGATGCTTGCCCCACGTTACGTCATCCCAAATGTCAGGCAAGCAAGGATGCTTGCCCCACGTTACGGTTACTCGGTTAGGCGTTGCTCCAACTCCTGAATTGCCAATTCCAGTTCACGAAGTTCACCAACGATCGGGTCCTGTCCACCAAATGACGGCAGCGGACCTGGCCGAAACGCGGCGTCAAATCCGCGAGTCGCCATTTCGACCTGCGACAATCGCTGCGCGAATTCCTCAGCGGAAGTTAATCCGTGCCTTTGCCGCACCGTTTCGTACTGTTCGCGAACTGTCAACGCACGTGGCGCGTTGTCCGGCGCGAAAGTTGGCTTGTTAATCGGCGATAGCGTCATCAAACCGATTCCCGCGGAAGCGCTGGCAAGGATGATCCCGGCCATGGTAACTACGCGACGCCACGGAAGTCTGGAACGGCGCGGCGCGGCAATTCGTGGCTGGCGCACGCGAGTCGGATGTTGCAAGTGCGCGAGGTACTGCTCGAGAATCTGCTGCAATTCGGCGGCGGACTGGATGCGGTCCGCCGGATTCTTTACAAGCAAGCGTTCAATGAGCCTGGAAAGCGCTCTCGATATGTCGCTGTTGACAACCTGGGCGGGTGTGGCATCCACGGCGCGAATTCGCTCGAGGATCGCCATCGGTTGCTCAGCGCGAAATGGATACCGTCCAGTCGCCATGTAGTACATCACGCTGCCGAGGCTGAACAGATCACTTCGGTGATCGATGTCGTGGCCCGACGCCTGTTCCGGAGACATAAAAGCCGGTGTGCCCGCAAACCACCCGGTCTGGGTCATCGAAACCTCCGATTCGGCGCGGGCGAGGCCGAAGTCCGTGATGATGACGCGGCCGACTCCGTTCTCAACAAGGATATTCGCGGGCTTGATGTCGCGGTGGATGACGCCTTGTGCGTGCGCGGCGGCCAGTCCGGAGGAAATCTGCAACGAGGTGCGAACGATGTCCTTTTCCGGCAATGGCCCGCGTTCCTCGACCATCTGTTCGAGAGAAGGCCCGGTAATGTAGGGCATCACCAGCCATGGAATGCGTTCGGTCACGGAAATCCCGTGAATCGCAATGACGTTGGGATGGAGGATCGCCGCCGCCGCGCGGGCTTCCCGGGCAAACCGCTCGCGACACGCACCCCGTCCGGCAAGCAACGGCGACATAATCTTGATCGCGACGGGTCGGTTCAGTTCGCTGTCAAACGCCTTGAGAACGACGCCCATGCCACCGCGGCCAATTTCCCGCTCGATGTCATATCCGCCCAGCCGCCCGAGCATTTCCGGGTGCGCCGGTGCGTCGAACAACTGACGGATCGAATTTGACGGGTCGTCGAATTTCAGACTCCCGGAATCACCGACCGATGACCAGTGCCCGGTGCCAAGCGACACGGTGTCGCCCAGCCGCTCGTCATCCAGCAATGTCGCGGCGTGGTTCCAGAAATGCGGTTCGGCGGCAAGTGATTCGAGGTGTTCGCGACACCGCGGACACGCCTCGATATGCACGAGCGAAAGATCATCGGGCGACATGTCGAACGAGTCGTCATCGAGAACCTGCAGCAATTGCGAACGATCGAGATGCCGGTGAGGCGAAGGGGCGGATTTATGATTCATGGCGATCCCCACGATACGGAATCATTTTCACGTGATTTGATTTCTGCCACGATGCGTTTCATGACGCGGGAACGGGCGATGTAAACCGCGCCGGCCGTCATGTCGAGTTCCCTCGTGACACGCGCGATTTCGATCCCTTCCACGGTCGAACGCCAGAACGCCTGCCAGGTGCGCGGTTGAAACTCGCCGCGGACGCGGGAAGCGGCCAGAACAAACAGGCTTTTTCGGAATTCGTTTTCAAATTCCGCGTCGGCCACGCTGGCGGGGTTGGCGATCGACTCGATGGCGCAGCCTTCGTCGGCGTTCAGGTTGCGCGGGCGGCGTCCGTTGGCGCGGAGCCAGTCGATCGTCAGGTTTCGCGTGATTCGGTAGAGCCAGCCGCGAAAGCTTCCCTGGGCCGGGTCTGGCCGCCACCGCTCGACCGCGGCGGCGACGCGTCCAAGCACTTCCTGGGTGACTTCCGCCGCGTCGGCATGTTGCAATCCGCGACGCCGCGCAATCCGAAAGATCATCGGCTGGTATAGCTGCACGAATTCGTTCCATGCCTGTTCGTCCTCGTGGTCGTGCAGGCGGCCAATGAGACTGAATCGGGTTTCTGGTGCATTCATTTGGGATAACTCGGCTCGCATGTCAGGTTCCACGAACGTGGGGGACAAAACCTTTCAGGAAAATAACCGGGCCTTCATTGTGACAGCATTCGGGCGTCATCGGCGACAACGCCGTTTGTAGCTGCCGTTGCCAAACGGCGGGAATTCCGGTTTCCCTAATGAATATCCACGCTTTGGCAAGCGTGGCTACGTCGCACATGGCGCTGTCCAACTAATGGCGGGCCTTACGAACGATTGATTGACACGAGTTGTCGCCATCCGCACAATGGCCGTGACGAACCTCTCCTGTCCACCGCCTTCCTGCGCGATCAAGAAAAACAGGGACGCGCCATGAAATTCGAGTCAGCACTTGAACTAAAACGAACATTGCTCGGCGAAAAAAAAGTCGCTGCCAGCGCCGTGGCGCGAGCCAGTTCGATGGGGGTCATGACCGGGGAAAGGGTCTCGAATCGCACGATCGCGCCCCCGTCGCGAGCCTCAATGGCGATCGGAATCACGGGCAAGAAGGGCAAGTACAAAATCGCCGTTCGGGTGCATGAAAGTTCACAGGGGATGGAAGTCGTCCTCGCCGACATTTACAGTCGCGCGAAGGGTGAGGCTGATGTGAAGTTGGTGGGGAAGGTTCGCAAGCAACCCGCGCCGTGGCATCAGCGCCGCAACCGCCCGCTGAGAATCGGAGGTTCCGTTGGCCACTTTGCGATTAACGCCGGGACGCTTGGCTGCTTTGTAACCAAAGACGGTGACGAGGACTACATCCTTTCCAACAATCACGTTCTTGCCAATGAAAACATCGGAAAGAAGGGTGACGCGATCATCCAGCCAGGTGACTTTGACCGCGGCCGAAATCCGCAAGACCAGGTGGGCGTGCTGGACAGTTTCGTCAAACTCAAGAAGTCGGGAAACCTCGTCGATTGCGCCATCGCCTCGCTGTCCGAAGGAGTCGAGTACTTTTACAACCATCTTGATCGCCTCGGACCGATTCGCGGCGTTCGCGAAGGCCTCCTTGAGGAAGGCGAGACGGTGTACAAGATTGGCCGAACGACCGGTTACGAGAAAGGTCGCGTTTCCGCAATCGAACTTGATCAACTGGAAGTCGAATTCGACATGGGGGTCCTTTCCTTTGACAACCAGATCGAGATCGAACCGACCGGCAATCGACCATTCAGCCTGGGGGGCGACAGCGGATCACTGATCGTCGACAGCGACCGCCGCGCGGTGGGACTGTTGTTTGCCGGCAACGACATCAACGCGACCTTTGCCAACGACATCAACCATGTGCTCCGGGCGATGGAGGCCAGCCTTGTCTTTTGAGCCGCTTCGGCAAAGACTTGCTGTCGAGCGACATGGAATCAGGAGTGAACTCAATGGGAAAAACCAATACCGAACTGGAAAAGGCGAGGTCCGCCAAGCGGAAGGCGCTAAAGTTGTACGGCGAAATGGAAATCGTCAATGGAATCGGCATCTCGCGCCAGGACGGCGATTACGCGATCAGGATCAACTTGATGGAGGAAGCCGCGGGGCCGGAGCAGTTCAAATCGAAAATTTCGGGAGTGCCGGTCGTCCTGAAGGTCGTGGGAAGGGTGAAAAAGCAGGATTAGCGGCAACGACAGGCAGCCCCCAACGGACCCGTTCCGCTGGCTCGTTGGCCTGATAACTAAACGTAGCCCAACGTAGCCCCGGACGCCAGTCCGGGGTATGAGCTGAACAGTTTTGAGATGAGGAGCGCCATGGTTTTCGTTTGGCGGTTGGCAGTCTGATTACCTGGCGTGTTTTTTAATCCACTCGGTCATCAGACCGAGGGCGACGGGTGAAAAGGTCTGCTCGATTCGTCCGTAATCGAGCGGCGCACCCGCGCCGTCGGTCTCCTGGAAGAGGTGGTTGAGGTTGTCGAGCTTGTGAACCTCGAAGTCCTTGTTTCCTCCCTCTTTCAAGGCGGCTTGAATTGCGTCGATATTCAGGTCGGCGAGGACTTGCAGGTCCTTCTTGCCGTTGAGCGCCAGCACGGGGCACTTCACCTGGCGCAAGACCGCGGCCGGGTCGTGCCGAAGGAAAAACCGGAACCACGGCGACTCGATGGCGGCAACGCTTGCCTTGGCGGCATCGAGAATCGTCGAGCCGTCTCCCTTGACCTGACCCTGACTTTCGAG
>JBGTFW010000299.1:0-15205 GCA_041747075.1 Pirellulaceae bacterium | reverse complement strand
GCGGCTTCCAGCCGCGGCGCCCGACACTCTGCGGCTGGAAGCCGCAGCCACAACTTTCTCCGCGCGACGTTGCCCTTGGCGATTGGCTGCGCGATGATTATCGGCACGGCGACGGGCCAGGAATCACCGCGCCGTCCACTTCGCTGGAGTTTCCAGGAAGGCGACCGGTTTCAGCTCGAGATGGAGCAGCATTCATCGACCGAAACGCTGGTCGACGTCCGCAAGGTGAACCAGTCCGCTTCGATGACGCTGACGGTTCAGTGGCAAGTCGAATCGGTTGACGATAACGGCACGGCCACGATTCGACAGACGATCACCGCGATTCGCGCCGAATTGACGCTCCCGTCGGCCAGCGGCCCGGTGACGGTCCGTTACGACTCGAACAGTGAGCGGCATACGGGGGAGGCACGCCGTCTGGCGGAGAGTTTCTCAAGGCTGCTCAACCAGCCCGTAACGATTTCCATGACGGCGCGGGGCGAGATTACCGATGTTGACGTTCCGGAAGAGACTCTTGAATCGATCCGGGAAATGCCAGGCTCAATGGAGGGCCGCAAAGCTCTTTCTCTCGAGTCCGTGCGGCAAATGTTCCAGTCGGCGGGAACCGAGTTTCCAGAATCACCCGTCGCCCCGGGAGAGTCGTGGACCTTCAAGCGAGTTTTTTCCATTGGTTCACCGCATCAGTTCGAACGTCTGACCGAATACACACGAACCGACGAAACGACAATTGACTTTGAGTCAACATTGTCGGTCCTCAAGGCGGATGGGCAAAACGACGAACCTGGCGTCGAGTTTGAAACCTTCGCGCTCGGTGATCAGAAATCAGGCGGAACGATCATTCTCGACGGCGAGAGCGGCCAAGTCCGGGAAAGCCAGTCGACAACGCGGCTGGTGACGCGGACCCATTACCAGTCCATGGAGGTCACAACGACAATCGAAAGCCATCTCGGCGTGACGATCGAAAAACGTTGACCGGCCAGGACCGTTGTCCCTGCACGGGAAACTTAACGCTTCCCGCTCTCTTCAGTCCGCCGCGCCACAGCGAGATTGTGTGCCGCTTCCTCTCGGCTCAGCCCGGCGCGGACGAAGTGGTTCATCGCAGGCTCTTCAAAATGGTGCTGGGCCAGCAACACGGCGAAGTTATTATGGGTTCGCGTGTGTTTCGGAGCTGTCCGCAAGGCCCTTCGGTAATATTGTTCCGCCCGGTACGGATCGCCGACCTGGTGCCATCGAAATCCGAAATCGCAAAGGAGTTCGGGATTGGCCGGATCGAGTTGGAGCGCTTGTTCATAGAGCGGAAGCGAGCGAAACGACTGTCCCGTCAGGTCGTAAAGTACCGCCAGCCGGTGCAGGACGAAAGGATTAGTCGAGCTGCCGGCACGAATCGACTCGTATTGACGAATGGCCTGGCCAATCTGCTCACGCTGTTCGAGATTTCGCGCGAAGCGAATTGTATCCTCAACCGACGGGGTCAAATCGCGACGCCTTTCTGGCCTGGCAATCGGCAAGACCTCGCGTTTGAACGAGGCTTGAACGGCCTCGAACGCGGGTCCCGATGTCGCGGGAGGACGTGCAGTCGCAACCGGTTGTTTCGGGCGATTAAATTCACCGTGCGGTAAGGCATCCGTTTGAATATCGCCTATGGAATAGACCGTGTCGACGCGATTGCCCGTCGCGGGGACGGCCATCTGGCAACCGCACGCGATTGGCGCGAGAACGGTAAGCAAAGCCGCGATTCCCGAGATTCTTCGGTAACCGTTTACTGTTTGGGTCGGTGAGTACATGGTCGGTTTCCGGGGCCGGGACTGGTTGGTGTAACGGCGGGACGACAGTGTTAACGATTAGGCGGCGAAGCGCCTGGGTTGCCAGTGCCTACGCCGGGCCGGACGCTACCCAAATTGCCCACTGACGAAGACTGGCGAACGAAGGGCGAACCCAACTGCCGAATCTCGTAAATGCGAGCCGCCTCCACTCCCGCCAATCCGGGTAAACCGGGCTCGCCGAGTACGACGGGCGGATTCAGTCCGGTCGAGGCAAAGGCATCCTGAACGAGTTGTAATCGGGCCGTGTCAATTATTGGATCACCCGTTGGATCGATAACAATCGTTCCTGGTGTTGTGGGAAGCAATCGGGACAATTCATGAACCTTGATCCGTCCTGATTTGGAAAAACCCCAGACTTGCGATTGCTGGTTCCAGTGAAAATGGAACCCGTGAAAAGCCAGTTGGGCCAGTTTGCCGTTATTGATCTGGGCACCGATCAACTGGTAGGTCGCCTCGCCGGGACAGGGAAATCCAGGCTCATATTGAAAGTAATGCTGATCGCTGTACCAAATTGTTTCCGGGTGAAGTGCATTGAGCAGGCCGCCGCTTCGATGCCCCTGGCAGCACCCGCAACCCGCGCCACTTGACTGTCCACAACCGCTCGCCTGTCCACAACCGGCATAGTCGCACGATCCATATTCGCATGAACCGCGGCCGGGTTGGGATGGAAAGTAAGCCGGCTTTTGTCGATAGCCATCCGAAAGGACGCCGCCTGACTCCACCGCGTACGGGGTTCCGTGGTCAATGGTCTGTGCGGAGAGTTGAAGTCCGCAAACGAATGTCAGGCAAGTCACGAAGGACGCGCCTGCGAATGTACGAATCCGTTGATGATTGATCGGCATGAGAAAATTCTCCCTCGCCTGGCGCGGTTAACGTGAATATCCGTAGGGTCCAATGAGTTTCGGAGCCGACGCGGTTCGCGGCGTTTCACCGGCACCCGTCGCACCCCAGGTCTGGCCTGTTCCGCGCGGTCCCGGTGACATGAATTTGTGTTGCGAGACCTGATAGTGCGGCAACCGCGGCTGTTGCGGCTGGCCGACCGGGGGTTGAGCGTTCGGCGGTCCGGCGTTGTACTGGATTCCTGGCCCGCCGCCAGGGTAATGATGGTTGGGCTGGTTGCAATGCTGGTTGTAATGCTGGTTGTGAGGCGAATCGCCGGGGTTCTTGTGATCGCGAATTCGCAGCGGATCATCCCAGCCGCTGACGGAGCGATAGTTGACATTGGGCGCGCGGCCTTCGATCCGGTTGAGCCAGTAGAATTCGTGATCGTCGGGGTCGCGGATTTCGTAACCGGGAACCGGCCCGACCTGGCACGCTTCCATGGGGTCGACAAAATACGGCGTGACAAGAATGACAAGTTCCTTTTCCGCGCGCTCGTGGCTGTTGTTGCTGAAAAAGGGACCCAGATAGGGCAGATCGCCAAGGCCCGGAAGCCGGTTCGTGTTCGCTCCCAGGTCGACTTGCAGCAGTCCCGCCAGCGCGAGGGTCTGGCCTTGTCGCAACTCAACGGTCGTATTGGCACGTCGCGTGTTGACGCCCGGGATGGACAGGCCAGCGGACGACACGCCGATCGTATTGTCGATCGTGCTGACTTCGGGAGCGACGTGCAATCGAATGGCTCCGTCGTCCATGATGTAAGGAACGAAATCGAGGAGGACACCAAACTCCTTGAACTCAACGGTAAAGGTGTTTCCCCCGCCGCTAAGACTTTGCGGCACCGGCACTGGAAATTCGCCGCCCGCGAGGAAACTCGCTCGTTGCCCGTGCATGGCCATCAGGTTCGGTTCCGCGAGAATGGTCACGACCTGATTGGCTCGCAGCGCGTCAAAGGCGGCATTTAAGGTCGTGTTGGGCAAGATCGCGAATGATGTGCTGTTTCCACCGAGTGCCAGCCCCAGCAGATTGCCGTCGTCGCCAGCAAAGGGGGCCGACGAGCCGAGTGAGCTGCCAAAAGTCCGTCCGGATGAATCGCGGTACAAAAGGCTGCTTCCCATTCGGCGCAGCGCCGTCCGGTTCACCTCGGCGATCTTCACCTGCAACATGACTTGCTGGACGCCAGGCACGCGAATCAGGTTGATAATCTGGGGCGGCGGCAACGTCGCCGTCACATCCGGCTTGTCATCAATGCCCCCTTCCACCGGAACCGGTGCGTTGGGGTCTTGTTCGCCCCCTTCTCCCTCCGGTGGTTGCGAATCAGGGCGCCGCGCCGGGGGCCGCTCGTTCGCCAACGGGTTTCGCGTCGAACTCTCGACCGTCTGGCCGACCTGACTGGACGTGAGGAATGCATTGATGGCCTGAAGGATCATGAACACCTGGTCCGTACTGGCCGCTTCCCCCTCCACGACGATGTGTTCGTACATCTGGGTCATCTTGAGTTCGGCGTTCGGAAACAACTGCTTGATGTAGGCGCGCAAAAGGTTCAGGTCGTAAACGACATGCACCGAGAAACTGTAAGCATTACCGTTGGCCGTCACGACCGACAGGTCCGTGATTCCAATGCGCCGTCCGAGAATCCGGATCATCCGTGAACTGGGCAAGACGTCGAAGTCAAGAACGGTCGGGTCGCCGACGGCAATCACCGGCGTCTCGTTTCCCTCGAGCTGGGCCAACGGTTCCTGAAGCGTCAGAAGTCGACCGCGCCCCACAATCACTTCGATCGTGGCGTCTTCGCCATGCACCTGATCGATCAATCCGGAAATCGACTGCTGATCGTTGCCGGCGCGCTGCGTCAGGTTGCGGAATTCCAGCGGGCTGGGTCCGGGTCGCCCGGTGACCATCGGAATTCGATCACTCGTCGATGGGCCTCCCGTGATCGACGGACCGGTGACCTGTGCGGCGAGCGATGCACAAAAGGTCAAACCCGCCAGCAAGACGCCGACACCCCGCAACCACCACGTGTTGGATTGACACGGGCGCGGTCCCGATCCATGAGAAAACATGCGATTCCCCCCCATTTCGATCCATCGCGATCCCGGATTCAAGCAAAGCCGGCGGCGATGGACGTCTTTACCGAACTATCAGTTGTCAACATCGACAGAACCGGCAAAATCCTGAAGGTGGATCGCACCGGCATTATGAGAAGCACCGGTAAACTTCGAAAGCGATTGCAACAGTGTGAAAGCAGTCGAGATGCTGGCAGTTTTCCGGTTCGGATCCGATTCTGAACATGCCGTGGTTTATCGTTTCGTGAGCGGCAATGCGCCAGCCGCCGGTGGTTGTCCGCGATCCATTGTGAAAAGCAGGGGTGCTGCGGCTTGGAAGCCGCAGCCACTACCATCGCTTGCAAGAGAACCGGCCCGGGGGCGTCAAGCTTCGTCGAGCTTGTTGGAGAAGTACCCGGTCCACGCTGTATCGATGGTTGCGAAGTCGACGCGCGGTTCGCGTTGATGAAGGGCGATGATATCAGTGCATCGAATCAACAGGTCCCTCGGCTCGGAGGCCCGCCACGGTCGGTTCTCGCGCCGGTATCGATCGATGACGTGATCGATCACCTTGGGTTCGAGGGAGAGGTTTTGGTCGCGCGCCTGGCGTTCAAAAATGATGCGGAAATCCGTTTCGTGAGGGCTGTCCAGGTGAATACGGTACCCCATTCTCCGCAAAAAGGCCGCGTCCGAAACATCGCGCGTTCGCAGATTGGTCGCCACGATCAGCATCATTTCAAACGGAATCTCGATCTTCTTGCCGTTGATCAATGACAGATAGTCGATCTTGTGCTCAAGGGGCACGATCCAGCGGTTCAGCAGATCACTGGGCGGCATTCGCTGGCGGCCGAGATCGTCGATAAAGTACGTGCCACAGTTCGCCTTGACGTGCGGCGGGGCCTCGTAGTAGTTGATCGAGCGGTCAAAAACGAGATCGAGTTGGTCCATCGTCAATTCGCCCCCGGCCACAACAAACGGCCGCTGGATTTTCAGCCACCGCTGGTCGTGCTCATGGTTGCCCACCTCGTTCAACTCATCGACGCGAACGTGATACTGGGCGTCGAAGAATCGCACCACCTGATGATCGACGGAAATCGCGTGGGGCACCCAGATTTCCGCGTCCACCGACTGGTGAAGGAGGCGGCCGAGCGTCGATTTGCCATTCCCGGGCGGGCCGAAAATAAAAAGACTTCGATTCGAGGCAAAGGCTAGCGTTGCGATTTCCAGAATCTCATCGGGCAGCGTCAGCGATTCCGTCGCCGTCCTGACCGCTTCCAGAGTCGCCGTGCGTCGCACTTGTCGCTGTTTGAGGACGGACTGGGTGTACTCGCCAAGGGAAACCGGTGTCGGGCCGATGTAGCCACACAATTCCATCAGTCGTTTCGAATAGTCCAGACCGTTGTTCGTGATCCGGTACTGGTACGTCAGGGGACCGGTCTGGCCGAGCATTTCGAGGAGCTTGTCGTCCCGCAACTGCCAGAGAATCTCATCGACGATCCGATGGGGCAGACAAAGTTGTTGCGTCATCCACTGGGTGGTGAAACTCGCCGCGAGAGCCGCCGTCTTGACGGCCAGATGCAGCGCCACCTCGTCGATTTCGAGCAGATCGCCACGCGATTCAGGTTGAGCGGGTCGAAAGACGTCCGATTCCTTTTCTACAGTCACCTGGCCGCTTAACATGCTGGCAACGCAGTCCTCTCGCGCCTTGGCCTATCGCGCCAGGATCAGGGGCGTGAAGAACGTGGTGTCCTCCCCGATCTGATCATCAAAATCAGGGACGCCAGCCGGATCGCTAACCGAACAGGGCTGAATCACAAGGACCTTGTTTTTTCCCGAAAACTGAACTGCCATAATTCGGATTCCGACGATTTCGACAATCGTGTAGAGGGCATTGTTTCCCGGATTGTTGACCTCGCGATACAGTACGATCTCGCGGCATTGTCCAATGATGTCCTCAATCGCCGCTTCGAGTCCGGCGCTGATGCCGGTGTCCCCCTGCAATAAAATCGGAGCGCCGTCGTTCGGGTTGAAGGTGTTGTTTGCGAAACCCTCAAGGTCCTCCTCGGAAATGCCGTCGCGGATCTGGCGGGAAAGGTCCGACGTCGAGTTGTTTAGGTTGCCAATGTCCACCGTCCCGTAATTGCCCGACGATGAATTGGAAAGTGGATAAATGTTGGCTTCGAGTACTCCATCCGCGCCGACGACAATGTTTTCCGGATTGCCCGCCGCCGGATCAACAACGCGGTACTTGTCATCAAATAACTGGCGAAGTTGCGTATTTCCGGAATTACCAATTGGAACATTCTCGTAAAAAAGCGGCTTGGGATTGCCATTGGCGTCGAGGTCTTCCGCGTCCATAATCTGGTGCCCGCCGCTTCCTTGCCTTAGCGAGCTGGCGTTCAAGCCATTGTTAACGAAATATTGGCGTGCGCGCCAATACTTTTTCCACGTTTTTTCGTAAAAGGCAAAGGGCGAAAGTCCGGAACCGATCCCGCTACCTGGCGGGATACGGATTCCCGACGCGGGAAGGATCACCGCCGCCGAGTCGACCGTTACTTCCGCGAAATCGGTTCCCAGCACCGGCGCAAAAATCAGGGGAAGCGGGCCGTCACCGGCCGTCGTTCCCGTATTGCCGCGGAGCGTGGTAACTCCCACGGCGTTGTACGGAGCGACGCCCCACTGGAACGACCAGACACCCGTGGCAATATCCAGATAACCCTGGCCCATCCGAACGTCACGCGAGGCGACAATGTTAGCGGAGGGTGCATCCCCGGCCGGATGCTCGGCAACGAACGCGACCGCCTGGGCCTCGGCGTTGGCCTGGACCTGAGCCGGCGTGCGAAACGCACTGGCACCCAGTCCCGGCAACAACTCGGTTCCCCCCGCGAGACTTCCCGCGTCGGAAGCCGATTGCAACTGGGTCCGCGTCACCTGGATAAATCCGATATCGACGGCGAGCGCCACCATTCCAAGCAAGATCATCATCAACAAACCAATGAGAACGAGAATCGCGCCGTGTCGCCGGTTCTGGCGGCGAAGTCTGCGAGAGGCGGGCATGGGAGTACTCCAAGGGCGGGTCGAACAGGCGTGGTCGAAATTGAATAGTCGTGTGCCTTTCATTGCGGCACGCCGTTCATTGCGGCACGCCGCTATTCGCGGCGCATTGTGGATTGGCTTACGAGCGCTTTTCCCCCCATGATCGACGTAAACCCCCACGTGTTTTCCGAATAAGGCGCCTGAACCTGAATGGTTACCGGCTCATGCGAACCAATATCCTCAAGTCTGCTCGATTGACCGTTCGCATTGCGCACCGTGACCTGGCGTCCGGTCTGGCTGATACCGCTGGCGTCGAGGTATCCGTTGACGATGCTGATCACGGTGTCGTGATCCATGCCGGGAACAATCGCACGGCGACAGGCTTCGCGACAGGCATTGGTCGTCATCTGATTGATCATCATGACGCGCCCCATTTCGATAATGCCCAGCACGAGCAGAAGCAGAATCGGCAATACGATTGCCATTTCCAGCATGGCCACGCCGGAACGAATCAATCGAACAGGCGCAGAACAGTGATTGCCCTGGCAGCAGGCGATTCGATTTTTCAGGCGCATTGCAGTCATTTGGGCGAGCCCGCGATCAAAATCAAGGCAACAACAAATACGGGAACAGCCTTGAAACAATCTCCCCCTACTGCCCCAGGTTGTCAATCAGGTTGGCTATATCATAGCCAGCAGGGCCGAGAATTACCACAAACAATGCGGGAAAAATACAAAAAACCGTGGGCAGGAGAATCCAGATGGCGGCCTTCTGGGCCTTTTCGTGGGCTTTCTGCATTCGCTTGGTCCGCAACGTTTGGCCGTGGACCCGGAGCGCCGAGGCGATGCTCGCCCCGAAGCGCTCCGATTGGGTCACCACCGACGACAGCGAGCGAAGTTCGCTCAAGTCAAATCGCTCGGCGAAACTTCGCAACGCCTCGCCCGGCGTCTTTCCCATCTGGATGTGCCGATGGACGATCGTCAGTTCCATCGCAAGCAGTGGATAGGTCGACGCAAGGTCCCTCGAAACGCGGACAATGGCCGCGCTCAGGCTCAATCCCGCCTCGACACAGATCGTGATGACGTCCAGCGCGTCAGGAATCGAGCGGCGGATACTTGTTTGTCGCCTGGACTTGCGCATATCCAGCCAGATTCCCGGAAGGATGACACCCGATATTCCGCAAATCAGACCAAGGAGAATGGCCACATTGAACCGGATCATTCCGAGGTTGTAAGCGACAACTCCGACGACCAGCGGGACAGCGGCAAAAAGCACTTGGGTCATGTAATACCAGGCCGGCGAATTCGACCGGTAAAGACCCGCGTGGATCAGCCTCTCGCGGAGTTTTTCCTTGCTTTTTTCCGACGCGGCTGCCGCCCGCGCGGGTGCCGCCGACGCTGTTTCCCCACCCGTATCCGTAGCCGGTTGCCGGATCAACAGCGCGATCACGACGCCGACGACAGCGATGACGGAAAGTGCGATAAAAACGACGGGCATCATGGTCGGGTCCATTTAATCTACCTGGTCAAAAACCTGACAAAAACATGGGAGTGTCAGTAGCTGAAGTTGACGATCTTGCGAATCCACAACATGCCGATCACCATCAGCCCCAGCGTCGAGTAGATCAGCGTCGGGTGTTCCAGCAGCTTGAGGGCATACACACGGTTGAGAAAAAACATGGCGACCCACGCAAAGAAGGGAAGTCCGACGAGAAAGCTCGCCTGTAAACGTCCTTCGGCGGTTAGCGCCTTGACGGTTCCCCGCAGTTCATGCCGTTGCCGCATGACGGATGAAAGCTTGTCAAGCAGTTCAGCGAGGTTTCCGCCCGCCTGCCGCTGGATCAGCATGGCCATCACGAGAATCTTGATCTCCATTAGACCGGTCCGTTCGACAAGGTTCGCCATGGCGATTTCGAGTGAAAGTCCGAGATTCTGCTGTTCGTAGCAAAAGCCGAACTCGGTCCCGATCGGGTCCTTGAACTCGTCGGCGACGGCGTTGAGGGCCTGCGGGACTGTTTGACCGGCTCGCATCACGCGCGCCATCAATTCAAGGGCGTCGGGAAGCTGCTCGCTGAGAATGTTGAGTCGCTGATTGCGCTTGTGGGCGACATAAATAACCGGAAAAACAACTCCCATGCCCATCGCCGCCAGCGCGAGAAGCAGGCTGCCGGTGAGAAAATACAGCGCCACGCCGCCAAGGGCACCGGCAACGAACCCGCCAAAGGCGATCTTTTGCGGGTCGGTCCGCAAGCCCGCCTGATTGGTCATTTGCCGGAGCTTCTTGATCCATTCATAAATCGACAGCGGACGGGGACGCGCCGCGGCAATATGAATGTCCAGTTCGTCCTGCCTGGCCGCCGACCGCGCATGCTCGCGCATTTGCATTCGCAACTCGGCTTCCATTTCCTTGAGTTGCTCCGACCGGTCCTGTTTAAAGACGTCGGTCAGCATCAGGTTAATCGCGAAGATTCCGAGAAACACCGCGAGGAAAATCGAAGCGCTAATGAATATACCAATCACGGCGCGGCCTCCTGGCAGGCGGGAAGCGTTCGCCGTTCGAATTTCGCCAGGTTCAATGGCAAGCCGCAGGCCTCAAGCCGATCGGCGCAGTGCGGGCGAACTCCCGTTGACTCAAAATTGCCGATGGCGATTCCGTCGTCGTTCAATCCCGTCTGCTGGAATCTGAAAATGTCGTGCATGGAAATGATTTCACCTTCCATCCCCGTGATTTCCGAAATCGCCACGACCTTCCTCGGCCCGCCGGTGAGACGAACCACCTGAATAACAATGTTGATCGCCGAGGCAATCTGTCGACGAATTGTCCAGATCGGAATATCAACGCCCGTCATCCCCACCATCATCTCCAGCCGCATCAGCGCGTCCCGCGGAGTATTGGCGTGAACCGTCGTGAGGCTGCCGTCATGGCCCGTGTTCATTGCCTGGAGCATGTCGAGGGCCTCCGGGCCGCGGCACTCGCCAATGATGATCCGGTCGGGGCGCATTCGCAGGGCGTTCTTGACCAGGTCGCGCGTGTTGACTTCCCCCTCCCCCTCGATGTTCGGTGGGCGTGTTTCCATGCGGATGACGTGGCTCTGCTGCAGTTGCAGTTCCGCCGCGTCCTCGATCGTGGCAACCCGCTCCGTGTTGCCGATCGAACGGGACAGGATATTCAGCAAGGTTGTCTTGCCGCTACCGGTTCCTCCGGAAATCAGCACATTCAACCGCCCCTCGACGCAAGCCTGGAGGAACTCGATCATGTCGGGTGTAATCGAACCGTTCCGCAAAAGGTTTTCCTCGCGGAGCGGATTCGAGCCAAAACGGCGAATCGAGACTAACGGACCATCGAGGGCCAGCGGAGGAATGACGGCATTGATCCGGCTGCCGTCCTTGAGTCTCCCGTCGACCATCGGACTGGTTTCGTCGATTCGACGGCCAACCGCGCCGACAATTCGCTGAATGATCCGCACGACGTGGGCGTCATTCGCGAACTTGACCTTGGTCAGTTCGAGCCGTCCCTGGCGCTCGACGTAAACATGGCGGGCACCGTTAATCATGATGTCCGTGATCGAATCGTCGCGAAAAAGCGGCTCGAGCGGGCCAAGGCCGAACGTCTCGTCGATGACTTCCTCGATCAACGATTCGCGCTGGCTCGCGGTGAGAAAATTGGCCGAGTCGGCCAGCGTCAGCTCGGCGTTGCGACGGATTTCCAGCCGCAAGTCTTCGTCGCGCATCTTGCCGATCGCCGTCAGATCGACCTTGTTGATAACGCGGCGGTGGATTTCGTCCTTGAGGAACTGAATCTCCGCCTCCACCAGGTCTTCTTCCGCGGCAACCGGGCCGGGAGATGACGAGATGACCGAATCGCTGGTTCCGTTATCCGTCGGATCGGATTGGACGGGCACTGCGCCCGCCTTGCCGTCAACGGGGTGCAGCGCATCGGCCAGGTCGCCGTGATACTTGTCAAACCGGCCGGGCTTCTCCTTGCCAGTTTTTCGTTGCTTCCAGATCATTGCGTTGCCGATTCCCGTAAAACTCGATTCCCAACGACGAATTCGCCGCAATTATTTCCCATTTAATGACGCGGACAAGATCGGCGGGACGTGGTCGGCGCGCGATCCGCACGTTTCCGGCTCGCTCCTGTTCTTGACTTTACAATGAGTCGTCGGGACGGGACGGATGTTTCGCTTCGAACGGCAACACCTGAACGGCGGGTCCGCGGAGCGTGCGGATCGTCGCCGGCGGGAGCGTCACCACGACGTCGGTGACCGCGTGGCCGACCGGCAAATGCCTTGCCACGAATTCATCGACGGTGAGGACAGTTCGCGGTTCGGCCCCGGTCGAATCGGCCGTTCCGCGCAGTGTCAGCGTGAGCGTTCCCAGTTCATGCGCCCGGGCGATGTCCGGTATCATTTTCTCAAAGACGATCAGCGTGACGCTGCGGGAGGCTTTGTTCGCGTTGTCGCCATCGACGCTGAAGATGTTTGAATCGACGGCGAGGACCTCGATGTTTTCAATAATTGTTTCTGACGGAACGCGTGCATCCACGCCGGGCTTGAATACCGTCATCATTCCGGCCTTTTCGGCAAGCGTTAATTGCAGATCGACGCGATCGCCTGGTTCGAGCAAACCCGCGACGCCCGATGACTCGTTCGGCGTGAGGATCGTGATCGCGCGCATTCCCGCGCCAATTCGTTCAAGAGTCTCCCGCTTCACCGTTCCTTTGGGTGCCTTGCGCAACGAATCTTCGAGGTTGCCCATCCGGTTCATCAGCGTATTGAGGGCGGTTTCCCATGCGGGCGGAACCTTGGATTCCATTTCCATGTCCTCCAGCAAGTCCTTGAACTTGACGGTCTCCATCGGTTCGACTCCCTCGATGTCACCAGGATTGCGGAGGGAAAGGCTCAGCTTGCCAAATGCCTGGGCAAACGTCAGGTTTTCGTCCATTTTTGGCTTGACCTCAAGCGTGATGGACTTGGCCGCGTTGTCGAGATCCCCCTGAACCTTGCCCACGGCGAGAATCTTGACGTTTTGCAAGAGGCGAAGGGATATTGGGTCCATGCCATCTTTCAGCTTGCCGCTCGTCTGCCAGATGATGTCGACCCGGTTTCCAGGGACCAGGTTGCGACCAACGTTGGTGGAAGCCGAGGAGGCCTCAATGGCAAACGCGCGCATTCCATGAGCGGGAAGCAGCGTCGTCGGGCTATCGGCAATCCGCGCCGTGGAAATGACTTCACCCGCCGCGATTGGCGACACACAATACTTGTCAACGATCTCCTCGCGCTTGACGATCGCGCCTGGAGGAAGGACTTCCGAATTCCAGTCGATTTCCGAAATCTGGGTGGAAATGATCTGCTGGCCCATGTCAATGTTGTTCTTGGCAACGAGGATTTTCGACGTCGCCAGGCGCGAGGGGGAGGGCCGCTGAAGGGTCATCACGCCAATGGTGGCGCTAATTCCGCAAAAGCCGGCAAGGATGCCGACGATTAATGTTCGAATACTCATGTCAATACTCCGCTTCCCGATTTAATGGATGTTGATTAGTTCCCGTTGCCGGGCGCTGATTACCGCCCCGTTGACACCTTGGCGAAAATAAACGCGATGATGATGCCGACGGAAATCATCGCGCTAAAGGGGATAAGCCGACCGCGGCTGTCGGACTCGATGTTGTTGGAGGTTGACTGAACCGTCTCGAATTGATCGTTGAGCGCGAGATTTCTGCCGAAACAGGAAAGCCTCGCGACCATCAGTTGCACGTTGTGGGCGACTCCCGTGAGGCCCTGACGCCGTGCGACGACGATCAGGTAATACGCAAAGACGACGAGGCACCCGATGAGGATCGCCGGCAAGAGCATTCCCGCGCCGATCCACGTGCCGACAGCCATTACGAATTTGACGTCACCGGCACCCAGTCCGCCCATCAGGTAGGGGATAAGGAGGATTCCGAAACCGGTGAATGCACCGGCGAATGCAAAGCCCAGCCCGCTCAGGCCGCCGTTAATCACGCCGTAGGCGAGTCCGCCGAAAAACAGGGGAAACGTCAACAGATTGTAAACCTTGAATTGCCGGAAATCGGTAAACGATGCCACGGCAATCCCGGACAAAACCACAATCAGGGGAATCAGTTCCATTTCCTTTTATTCCTTGAAAGTCCGGCAAAGTTTCAGGCCCGACCTAATCCGACGCCAGGACGACTGGAGCCGACGAAAAATCACGGCTGGTAATCGGCCGCGTTTTGAAAAAATTGTGCAACGGAGCCGCCAAAAAAAACTGCGGCCGACACCACCACCAGCGCGATGACAATCACCAGCAATCCGTATTCCAGAAACGTTGGCGCTTCTTCCTTCCGGATAAAATCATTCAGGCGCTTGCACGCACATCGCATGACGGCACTCAATTTCGCGACTCAAGAAACGGAAATCAAATACCCGGCCCGGCGAGGGTGCCGGGCCGGTACGGACATGCACGGGTCGTGCGCTCAATCGCTAGTTCGACGGCGGGGCGTAGCTGCCCGCGGTGCCGAACCATCCGCTGATCGTCGTGCCGAGCGTCGCCGCCGCCACAACAACCACCAACGCGATGACGACGACCAACAGGCCGTATTCGACCATTGTCGGGGCGTCTTCTTCGCGAACAAAGCGATTAAAACCATTCATCAGTTTCGACATCTTGCTGTCTCCTGCAAAGGTAGGAAAAACATGGGTTACCGACCGCACGATGTCCGACGGACCCGCGCGAAGGCGAAAAACTACTAAGCGATGCCTTAAGCAAGCGAAGTGCCAAAGTCCGTCGGAACGGATTCGCCTGGTACCGCTTTCTTTCGAAAACCGCACAATTTACGGTGAATTCGCGAGAAAAAATCTCCCGGGAACCGCCGTGCCCCGCGAAAACGCCAACGCGTCGTTTGACACTTTGCCTTGACGGACGATTGACACCTGATTGGCGCTTTTTACACGCGCACGGAGTCCGCACCTGACGGCGGCGGCACCAGAATCCCCACAAGCGAAAGCCCCATCAGGCACCCGACCACGGAAATGAGATACGGGTTACTGAAAACCGTGATTCCGATCAACGTCGCCAGCGCTACCAACGATCCGACTCGTTGCGGCATTAGCCAGATCAACGAACACAACAGTTCCATTCCCAACACCCCACGCGAATACCACCGGGCGAACGGAACAAGTTCCCCCTCCCCCAGCATCGATCGCGCCAGGTTGAAGAACCAGAAATTCCGGGACTCAAAGTAGATGCCGTGCAGCACGTCACCATTCCAGTAACCCGGCGTCAGCTTGCCGACCGCCGCTCCAAGGAAAACCATTGACAAAACGACATGCGAAAGCGTCACGCCCAACTCCAGCAACCGCTCCGGCACGTGCGCGGACATCGACCCGATCAGCCACGTCGACCAGGCCGCCGTCCAGAAACAAGTGAC
>JBGTFW010000298.1:0-3081 GCA_041747075.1 Pirellulaceae bacterium | reverse complement strand
TTGGAGGTAGAGCGCGGCGACGAACGCCGGCAGCGAATACAGCATGTACAAAATGGTGCTGACGGCGCGTTCGCGATACGTGCCGGATCGCACGGTCGACCACAGGCCGATCGGAATCGATAACAGATAAGTGAGAAAGAGCGATGTAACGGACAACAGTAGCGTCGCCGGCATTCGCTCCAGGATGAGATCCAATACAGGTTTATTGTTCTGCGGGATCGAGTTCCCCAAGTTCAATTGCACAACATTCTTGAGCCATACGAAGTAAGCCAGATACCACGGCTTATCGAGGCCGTAGACGCGATTCATGCGGTCGATCTCGTCCTGGCTAGGCATCATCCGCGGATCCATGTTCGCCATGTCGAGCGTGAGCGGCGTGCCCGGCATGTGTCGGATCAGCGCGTAGACCACGAAGGTGATTAACAGAAGCGTCAGCAAAGCCAACGCAAGCCGGCGAATGACGTAGTTGAGCATGGAGAACGACTAATGACGAATGACGAATGGTGCGATGAACCTTCGTCATTCGTCATTCCATCATGGGCTGGCCGCCGGTTTGTAAATTCCGAAAATGCCTGGACTGAATTGGTACGGCCCCGTTGGGGCAAAGTTGTATCCGCGGACTTTCTTGCTGAATGCGTAAAATGCATTTCGATAGAACAACCATGTGTACGGCTGGTCTTCCCAAAGTATGTTGTGGATTTCTCCGTAAATCGTGGCGCGTTTTTCGGGATCGAGCTCACGCAAACCCTTCTGGAACAACTCGTCCACGCGCTTATTGGAGTAAAGGCCGTAGTTTCGAGCTTCTCCGGTGGCATAGGTATTTCGCGTGCCGTCGGGATCGGTGCCCGAGCCCCAGCCGCCCATCGCCGCTTCGAATCGATGTTTTTGTTCTCGGTCGACAAGCACGGTGAATTCCGTCGGCTTGACGTGGCAAACGATGCCGATTTGATCTAACGACATTTTCATGAGCGTCGCGGTCATCACGCCGCTCTCCGTCTGGTACGTCAGCATCGTGAACTCGAACGGCACGCGCCGGCCGTCGATCATTTTATCGCGGATGCCGTCGCCGTCGCTGTCGGTCCAGCCGGCTTCGTCGAGCAGCGCGGCAGCGCGTTCGAGATCCTGTTTGTAAGGCTGCGGCCCGTCTTGGGGAAATGCCCACGACGTGGGATGGAAGTTTCCGCGAGCTTGTTCGTACATGCCCTGGCAGACCACCTTGAGCAGCTCCTCGTAGTCCATGGCGTACGACATGGCCTGGCGAACGCGCTTGTCGGAGAAGAAGGGCGTCTCCGTGTTCCACACGAAATGAAACTCGGTCCATTCCACGGCCGTGACCTTGGTATTGCGCTTATAAAACGATTCGTCGTTAGTTTGATTGACCCACTGTTCGGGACGGAGTAATTCTTCTTCGATCTGTCCGGCTTTGAGAGCGACCAGCGCCGTATTGAAGTCCTCAATCACTTTGACGCGGATTTCCTTGAAGTACGGTTTTTCACGAACTTGCGTACCGTTCGGTTTGTAATAATTTTCGCGCCGGCGGACGACGAACTCCTGGTTGCGAGTTCGGCTCGCCAGCTCGTACGCTCCGCCGACGACCGGCTGATCCTCCAACTTCGCGTGGTACGCGCTGCGAACCATGGTCGGATCTTCCGCGATGGACTTTTCGTAGACATGCTTCGGGATGATCGGAAACGAGATGTTCACCGTGTTCGTCGCCAGCGGTTCCTTATGGAAGAAAACGACCGTGCGATCGTCGTAGGCTTCGACCCATTTCAGCTCGGCGACGCCGGTACGCACTGCCGGAACGATCACGGCATCGGTCATGATCACCTGGAACGAGAACGCTATATCTTGGGCGGTAATCGGCTTGCCGTCGGACCACACGTTGTCGTCGCGCAGGACGATCTTGTCGATCATTCCGTCTTTACTGGACTGCCAGGAAGTCACGGACGCGGCGTTGGCGAAGTAATTGATTAACTGGTCGTACGACAGATACTCGAACCCAGTCATCGTAAGAAACTCGAACTCCGTGATGCTGCTGATAAACAGCGGATTGGAGCTTTTCAAATCGCCCGAAACGTGCCGGACCCAGGATTGGTCGTAGTCGACGCCAGCGCCGTCGGCCGGGGCAAGGCGCCCCAGCGTATCGAGAATCTTTTTGCCGTTTTCCGGGGAATCGTTGCGGAGTGCGAGGGCTTCTTGCTCCGTAACCGGCGGCGGGCCGGATTCTTGTTGTTTCCTCCGCAATACTTCGAAGGCATCGAGCACGGGCTTGTCGACCCACTCGGCCGATTTCTCGAGCTCCTCCCATGTCGGCGGATCGAAAGGCGTGATGAGGTTGCCCAATCTAAAGGAGGCTTCACTGGACGCAGCGGCGGCGTCTGTCGATGTCGTGGTGCCTTTGTCTTCGCCAAGCGAGTCGCGAACCGACGCCAGTGCGGTGACAGCAAGGAGCAAATAAAGAGTCGTTCTGGAGATAGGTGCTGACATAGCTACCAAAGTGAAATGTAGTCGAGTAGTTCGCCGAAACTCGCGAAGCCGCAAAGGTGCACAGGCCCCGCATCCTTCGCTACGGCGGCGGCTTGAGGCCGGTTCCTCGATGCCAGCAATTTGACGGAAAATAATGCTACTGAATGGGTTAGATCGGGTCAACGCGAGATCGACGACTGGGCATATGGACGTGCGGTCACGGCGTTGCGGGTAATTCCCTTGCTTGCGCTGCGGGCTCCAATCCCCTCGAAAGCACTCGAAACTATGTTGCCCCCCAGAGCGGCTAGCTGCTACTCTCCCGCTCCGATTCATCCGTGCTTTTGTTGATTGGTCTTTTGAGGCAAATCATGATGATACCGCGCTTACGTTCCGTTATCACTTTGAGCGCCTTGGTCGCGGTCCTATTGTGGGCGGCTGTCTCCGTCGCGCAGCAGTCGTCCCAAACCCGACGACGACCATCCACGACGACGAAAAACCAACAGCCAACGGGCGGGACAACTCAGTCTCGGCGAAATGCGTCGCAGCAAAAACCGGCGCAAACGCTGAACCAGCGGCGGGCGATGCCGCAGTCGCAAGCAGGACGGCCATCTG
>JBGTFW010000297.1:0-3612 GCA_041747075.1 Pirellulaceae bacterium | reverse complement strand
TGGTGAACGGGATCATGGAAAAGTACGACTCCAGTGGCGACGGAAAAATTGACGCTGGCGAGCAGGAATCCTTCGACGAACGGACGGGAAGGATGATGGGAAGTGCCGACGCAAACAGCGACGGCGAAATTACTCGCGACGAATTGCAAAAAGCCGCGGAAGTCGTCATGGAACAGATGCGAAAGCGGATGGAGCAGCAGGGCGGCGGCGAGGGCGGCGGTCGTGACGGCGGTGAATGAGCTGTGCATCACGCTGTTCAAATCACCGATCTGACAAAGCATTACGTGCTCAAGGGAGAGACTGTCCGCGCGCTCCGCGGTGTGACCTTCAACGTGCCGCAGGGGGACTACGTGGCGATCATGGGACCCTCCGGGTCGGGAAAGAGTACCTTGCTGAACTTGCTCGGCTGTCTCGACAGGCCGACCTCCGGTTCCTTTCTGCTCGGTGATGATGATGTCGCCCGCATGTCGGATGACGAGCTGTCCGCGATTCGGGCGTCGCGGATCGGATTCGTCTTTCAGTCGTATAACCTGATCCCGCAACTCACCGTGGTCGAGAATATCGAGGTGCCGCTTTACTATATGGGACGCCTTGGCCCGCAGTCGCGCGAGCGGTGCCGGGAACTGGCGGCGAAGGTCGGACTCGGCGACCGGCTCGGCCATCGGCCGACCCAGTTGTCCGGAGGCCAGCAGCAACGCGTCGCCATCGCCCGTTCGATGGTCAACGATCCGCAATTCATTCTTGCCGACGAAGCGACCGGAAACCTCGATTCCGTGACAACCGAGGAAATTCTCGCCTTGTTCGAGGCCCTCAACGCCGAAGGACGAACCATCATCATGGTCACGCACGAGGACGAAGTATCGGCGCACGCCAAGCGCATCATCCGCTTGCGTGACGGACTGGTCCAGGACGACACCTTGAACGCCGACCGCGTTATCGCGCGAACTCGCCCGACCGTTGGCGTTGAGAAAGCGGCGGTCTAGTCGATGTTTTGGCGCACGTGGATTCTCGGCATCAAGAGCCTGTTCCTTCACCCGATGCGTTCGGCGCTGACGGTTCTTGGCATCTTTATCGGCGTGGCGAGCGTGATCTGGCTCCTTGCGATCGGCGAAGGGATCAGTATCAAGGCCCAGGAACAGATTGAGGCACTCGGTGCCGAGAACATCATCGTCCGCACGCTGGAGCCTCCCGACGAAAGCACGGGCTTCAGTTTCAGCAGCAATCTTTTTGGACTGACCCGCGCCGAGCAGGCCCAGATGCTGACCATTCCGACCGTCGAAGAGGTGATACCGGTGCGCGAGCTGCGCGTGAAGTTCGCCTACACGGGAAATTCCAAGATCGAACCGCGCGAGGGACGGCTCGTCGGCTGCACTCCCGAATACGCGGCGATCAACCGGATGAGCATCGACCGCGGGCATTTTCTGACGCATCCGGAAAGCACTTCCACCGTTTGCGTTATCTCGGCGGAACTGGCCAAGTATTTCTTTCCCTACGAAGACCCGATTCGCAAGAAAATCTATATCCCCGCCAAGCAGGACCGCTATGAAATCGTCGGTGTCCTGGCACCCAAGGCACCGACGGGCGCGATCGGCGGGTCGTTTTCCGGACAGGATTTCTCCAAGGACGTGTACATTCCCATTGAAACGATGCGACGCCGCATGGGCGACACCGAGGAACAGCGCGGTGCCGGATCGTTTTCCCGCAAGACGTTTGAGTTGTCCCAGATCACCGTTCAGGTGCGCGACGTCAACGACGTTCCCATGACGGCCAAGATGATCGAGAACACACTCCGCCGAACGATGGCGGACCGCCAGGACTTTGGAATCATCGTCCCCTTTGAATTGCTCGAACAGGCGCGGACCACGCGATTGATGTTCATGCTCTTTATGGGATTGATTGCCGCCATTTCGTTGCTCGTCGGCGGGATCGGAATCATGAACATCATGCTCGCCACGGTGACAGAGCGGACTCGCGAAATCGGAATTCGCCGGGCGCTCGGTGCATGTCGGGGGGATATCATCCGACAGTTCCTGATCGAGACGGTCGTATTGTCCGTCGTGGGGGGCGCGATCGGAATGCTTGTCGGGTTGCTCTGCCCGGTCATCATCGAGACCGCCAAGTCGGCCGTCCAGGAGTTTTGGCCTCGCGTCTATGAAACGCTGCCGACCGTCACGAGGGATATGACGCCGACGCTTGTCCCCATGTCATTCCCGCTGGCCTTCGGGATTTCCGTGATCGTGGGGGTCGTCTTCGGACTGTACCCCGCCTTTCGCGCGGCGCAAATGGACCCGATCGAGGCGTTGCGCCACGAATAGACTATCGCCCCTTGTGTCCGGTCGGTGCCTCGCCGACGTGGGCTGAACTGTTTCCATTTTGCGCCGCGGCCGCCGCCGCCGCGGCTTCGGCGGCAACGTCCCGCTCGATGCGCTCCCATCCCAGAGGCGTCGAAGGACGAATGAAAAACGCATCGAGCAGACCCGCCAGCGTCCCGTTGATCTCGCGCTCCTTCAGCTCGAAAACCATTTTTGAGGGATTCGTCTTTTCGTCGTAATTTGAAGCGTACATGTGGATCGCCACCGGCAGGAAAGGCTCGCGGGACAAATGGATTTCGAGCCGGCTGTACGTCTGGGCATCACTGGCGCGACGCGGCCACGCCTCCAGCCAGTACTGATTGGCGAGTCCCTGAGGCGTGATATCGCGAATCCAGTACCGGTCGAGCAGCTCGACGGCCCTCGCCCCGAAGACAAACGGAAGCGGGCTGTTCTTCAGGCCCTCCCCCTGGACTTCCGGTGGAAGCTTGATTTCGTAAAGTCGCCGGGTTTCATAGTCGTATTCGAAAATCGACTTGCCATCGCAAATCCACTTTTCCTTTTCCGGGTACTCCTTGTTTTTTTCAGCGCGACGCTCGTACTTGGGCGTGCCGCCTGGTTCGTCGGGCGGTCCGGCAAAAGTCCACTTCTCGTAGACCTCGTACATCCCCTTGTCGGGCTGGCGGTAACGAATCGAGCCGACGGAAATAATCGCCGCCGCAAGGTGGTTTTTCTCGGGGCTTCGATAATTGCAAACGGCCTGGTCATAGTGATAGCGGCTAAAGCGGCACTGGTAATGCGTTACCTGGGACGAAGTCCCTTCCCAGAAGGCGAGCAATTGCTCGATGTACGCCTGCATTTCCGGATCAAGCGGAAACCCCGGCGGCGTTTGCGGATCGGCAACGACTTGCGGAAGATCGGGACGTGCGGGTTGCAACGCCGGGTTCGCGGTCGGTGCCGCGGAGTTTGTGTTCGCCGGATCGTTGGGAGTTAGCGACTGCAGTCCTATCGCCGGGTTGAGCCAGCAAAGCGCGGAGATCCAGAGGGCAACTGGCAAACAGACCTTCATGACTTCGTCCTTGAAGTTTGTTCCACGGGTGGGTGAGTGGGGAGTGTAGCAAGCGCGTCCGTGCGACGGGTAGCCTGATTCGCGTTCAATCCTTCCTGCTAGCGTCATTCAGCCCTACAAGCCGGCACCAGCAAGTCAACCCGTACAAACCCGCGGTGCCAGCAAGTGAAGATGTTTTTCCGGGAAACGGGGGTTCACTCGCTGGCGCTTCGTGCTTGTATTAGTTGAAGGAGG
>JBGTFW010000296.1:0-9008 GCA_041747075.1 Pirellulaceae bacterium | reverse complement strand
CATCGCCCGGGCGAGCGGTCATCGCCCGGGCGAGCGGTCATCCTCGGGCGAGCGGTCATCCCCGGGCGAGCGGTCATCGCCCGATCTGTTCCCGAATCCAGGCGGAATGGTCCTCACCAGGCGGTGGTGCCGGAACGTCGGCAGAATAGTCGATCAGACGATCGTACCGGGATTCGTCGTAAACCTGATCCAGTGTCTGTTGCAGGCTGATGATGACGTCGGCGTCTTCCGCCTGCAGCGGAATTGGAATCGTTGGCAACGGCATCCGCAGCACTGCTGGGTGATGAACCGAGCGATGTTACGCTACCATCAGGCGACGGAATCCCGTATCCTTGGACGATGCACGATGTCGATGAACGTTACCGCCGGACCGCGCGATTGCCAGTGCGTTCTAACTTGCATCGATGTGTCAATTCACGGATTCCTGATCCGTTTCGCTCCACGCCCCTGCTGCCCGATGTGCCGCTGCCGCTGCTCATAACAGGTGTCTCGGGGGTGGCGGGTTACAACGTCTTCCGTGCCTTTCGCCAGCGGTACGGTGACCAGGTAGTCGGACAGCGGCCCGTTAATAACTGGCCGCTCGGCGGACCGGGAATCGTTGCGTGCGATCTGGAAAGCCCGCGCGCGGTGCGAGAACTGATCGAACGTGGTCGCTTTCGAGCCGTCCTGAGCTGCGGCGGCAGTTGCGCGCTCAAGAGCTGCGAGCTTGATCCGGAAATGGCTCGTCGCCTCAACGTTGTCACGATCGAAAATCTTCTCGATGCGCTCGGCGGCCGCGAAAACCGGCTCGTCCACCTCTCGATCGACCTGGTCTTTTCCGGAACGGGCGGCGGCGGTCATGTCGAGTCGGACCCAGTCGATCCCGTTACGGTCTACGGACAAACGATGGTGGAAGGGGAAGCGATTGTCGCTCGGCGGCGGCCGGACGCTTGCATCCTGAGAATCTCACTTCCGATGGGAATCAGTTTCAACGGGCACGCCGGCGCGATCGACTGGATTCAGTCGCGTTTTGCCAAGGGCCGTCCGGCGACATTGTACTTTGACGAAATCCGCACACCGGTCTACGTGGAATGTCTTAATCAGTTGATGGCAAGTGTGCTCGCCGGCAACCTGAGAGGACTTTTTCATGCCGGTGGCCCGCGCCGCGTGAGCCTTTTTCAAATCGCGCAGATCGTCAACCGGATTGGCGGATACGATCCGCATTTGCTGCACGGCTGCATGAGGATCAAGGCCGGGCCGATCCCGCCTCGTGCCGGCGACGTGACCATGAACTGCGACAAGCTGGTGTCGGTGCTCGGTTTTCAGCCATTTGCACCGTGGCCGCTGGACGACCGGTACTTTCCCTCGGACCGCGAGTGGCATTTTCACCGTGATACGTGCTTTTCGGGCAGCCGCCAGCTATTGCGCGATGTGCTGTACAACAAGCCCGTGATCGATTTTGACAAGGTCGATTGAACCGGCACCGCGCGGTGGATAAAATCAAATGAACAAACAGTCTGGCGACGTCACCCGGAGCGGGAGCGAATCGCGGGACGAGCCAGGGCGGACGTGACGCATGAACGAGAGATTCTCGTGGACGACTGGATTGGGACGCTGGGGAGGCGTCGCGCTCCAGGTCCATCTCTTGTTCTACCTCTTCGCAATCGTTGTTTTTGGCGTGGAATGGCACTACCTCCAGCAGCCCGGGCGACTGTTCGGCACCGCCGTCGCTACGGTCGGCGTCGTTTTCTTCCTCGCGATCTTTCATGAAATCGCGCATGCGTGGGCGGCTGTCAATCTGGGCGGACACATCCGTCACCTGATCGTGACGCCATGGGGTGGCCCGTCACGAATGGTCTTGCCCGCGCACCCGCGAGCGCAACTGCTTGTGTACTTTGCCGGCCCACTGTTTCACCTGTTCCTGTTCGGAATCGGGGCGTTGCTGCTGGTTGCAACCGGCCACAACCGGTTGTTGGAACTCGTCAACCCGCTGGCACCCCTCCCGTTGCGTCCGGGTCAGATCGACATCTCGCTGATCCAGATCGCCACGTGGGTCAATTTCCAGATGCTGGTTGTCAATCTGATCCCCGCCTCGCCGTTTGACGGCAGCCGCATCCTTCGCGGCATTCTGCAATCGCACGACCCGCTCGTTCCCCAGCTTCGCGTGGAGACCCTGGTCATGGCCAGCGGCCTGGCCAGCGGCATCGTCCTGTTTGCACTTGCGTGGGCGCTGCGCGACGTCAATGAAGGACCGATTCAGCCGACCTGGTTGATACTGGTGACGGGAGGGATCCTTTTGATGTTTGTCGCGAGGCACGAGTTTCATCAATGGTTCGCACATCACCACACGGACTTCTCGATGCTCGACGAATTGATGAACCACGATTTGCCGGACGACGATTTTCAGGATTCCGGATTCGGCGACGACGATGCGGAATCACTTGCCGACTGGATGATTGACCAGTTGCCGGGCAGCGAACTGGCCGAACGGAGCGTGGCGATCGAGGAAGAGCGGCGGGTCGACAGGATTCTTGAAAAACTGCACCGCCATGGACTGGGCGGGCTGAACGATGACGAACGATCGTTTCTCAACCGAATAAGCCAGCAATACCGGCGGCGTCGCGAAATGAACCGGTGATCCGGTTTCTTGCCCATTTTGCCGCAACGGCATTCTCTTGCCATTCGGAAAATTTATTCTGAATAACGTTTTGCCGCGCACGGTTCCCCGCCGATAGATGACGTGATGGCCGGACAGTGGCGAAAGGATGATGTGACCACGCCCGGCCCGCTTCCAAATCATCGACCCGACAGGTTGGGGGAAACCGGATCATGTCGAGAAACCGCCCGCTTTGGTTTTTCTGTATGTTGGCGCTGGCCGTTCACGGAACCAGTATCTGCTGTCAACAGCGTTTGCTTGCGCAAAACTGGTCGAGCGAAGTCATTCAGGCCGAGCCTTACGGCGGCACGCAATTGCCGCCCGTCATCACGGGCGTTCGCATCCAGCCGGGCGGGTCGCTCGTCGCCATGGTGGGTGACGACCATATTGTCAACCTGTACGATCGCGACAGCGGTCGGTTTGAGCGGCAACTGGTCGAGCATACCGACTGGGTTCGCGCGGCTCGATTCTCGCCCGACGGCTCGCGGCTCGCAACAGCGGGCAACGACCGGCGACTGGTTCTCTGGACAGTCACCGGATCGATGCGGCCGACGGAGATCGCCAAACATCCGGCGGCGATTGCCGACGTTGCCTTTTCCAACGGCGGCGAGCTGATCGCCACGGCGGGATTTGAAAACATCGTTCGCGTTTATGACGTCGCCACCGGTCAACGGGTGCGCGAAATGACCGCTCCATGCGACGACCTGCGGGCAATTGCCTTTTCACCCGATGACGCCAGGCTCGCGGTGGGCGGGCGCGACGGCCAGATCACTTTGTTCAACCTGGCCACCGGCCAAATCAGCTCGTCAATTCCGATTCATGTCCGCCGGGTACGCTCGATAATTTTTCTCAACGATCACGAACTGGCGAGTTGCGGAGACGATCGCCAGGTGAAAATCGTGAACTTGCTGCGACCCGACGAAGTTCGCGCCTTGCCGGTTCACGGCGGCAAACTATTTTCCCTTTGCCGACTTGCCGACGGCACACTTGTCACCGGTGGCAGCGACAACATGATTTATCTTTGGAACCCCGAAACGCTGGAAAGCCTCGGCCAGTTGACAGGGCACACCGGCAGCATCGCTTGCGTGGACGCTCGCGACACAACGCTTGCCTCCGCTGGATTCGACACGCACGTCCGGCTGTGGAGCACCGCGAAAGTCGCCGACGCCGGCCAGTTTCAGGCACCACGCCGCTAGTTCAAACTCGTAAACGAAACACCGAAACAGTTGTTCATGGAGGGCACTGAATTGGGACTCTTCAACATTTTCCGTCGTCATCGCAACAGCACGGCCCGTTTTGACGCCGCGCATCCGGTCAAGTCCACCGCGCGGCGCTGCCATTTCGAGCAGATGGAGCCGCGGCAATTACTCGACGCCGATCCGCTCATTGCGGCGGTGACCTACCTTGAAAGCGACCTCGGCCAGGACGCCCAGCCGGACTACTTTGAGGTCACCTTCCAGGGCGGTTCCGCCACGACGCATATGACGCAGTTCGTTATCAGCGGCGATCAGGACCGGAGTGGCGGCCTCTCCGACGGCGACATGTTCTTCGACGTCAACGACCAGTTGCCAGGCACTGGCCAGTTCCACAATTTCCAGTTCCACGCAGGTGGCTCGTCGGGTGTTGCCGCGGGCGACGTTCTCGGTTTCAACGTCTCAGATGACGGACTGGTGCTGACCGTAAACGTCCGCAACTTTGAGGCGGGCGACAAACTCGCTTTCACGATTGACGTCGACGAGGTGGAACGGCTCCGCGTCGACAAGATTGCATCGGGCGTTGAGTTCGAAGGGACCTTCTTCACGGCAACCTTCGTCGACGAACACTACACGTTTTCGCCGCTCGACGTCGCCATCACGACACCGCTCGACGATGGCGGGACGCAGCAGCAATTCGAGGGAGTCTTCTTTGACGAGTACGACGATCTGCTCGCCGAGGGAGAACGCATTTCGACCAGTCCACTTGATCTGGTCCGCGACAACGAACAAGGCAACGGGGATCGCACCGCTTCCGCAATCGACGCATACCGGTTGACGCCCAAGCCGATTGAGATTTCCGGCACGGTCTATCACGACGAGAATGTCAATTGCGAGCAGGACGCCAATGAATCGGGAATCGAAGGCGTCACGATCACGCTTCAGCGATACGACGACGCAACGGGCGGCTACCAGACCGTCGCCACAACCACGACCGACGCCAACGGAGATTACATCTTTGGCAAGGACCTCGGATTGATGCCTGGCAGGTTCCGCGTCGTCGAGACGCAACCGGACGGTTACCTTGATGTGGCCGCCTCGACGGGAACAGTCGAAGGCACGGCGTCCGGCGAAGTCGTCAATCCCAATGTGCTGAGCGAAATCAACATCCCGCTGGGAAACAACGTCGCCGAAAACTATGACTTCAAGGAAGTCCTTCCCGTCACGCTCGCCGGAAACGTCTACCACGACCGCAACGACGACGGCCAGATCGGCACCGGCGAGGAAGGGATCGCAAACGTTCTCATTCGCGTCACGCGCCTCGGTGGCAGGGAAGCGGGTCAGTACGATCCCTTTGCCGACACCCAGCCGATTTTCGTCCGCACCGGCGCCAATGGCCATTACGAAGTGACGGGGCTGCCGCCCGGCGTCTACCAGATCACCGAAGTCAACAACTATCCGCCTGGCGAGAATCCGCTGGTGGGCTACATTGACGGCAAGGACACGGTCGGCACCGTCCGCTCGGCGACGGCGGGCTCAAAAACCAACGACGAGTTCCAGGGCGTGATCCTCTCCGCCGGTGACGACGGCATTGAGTACAACTTTGGCGAGCTTCGACCCGCTTCGGTCGGCGGATACGTGAGCGTGGCGACACCGGAAGGGGATTGCCTCGATCCGTCCAATCCGAACCACCGGGGAATCGCCGGCGTCGAAATTCGGCTTTTTGACTCGAACGGAAATCAGGTGGCCAGCACGCGCACCGACGCTCGCGGCCATTACGAGTTCCAGAATCTCGGGCCGGGAACGTATTCGGTCGTCGAAGTGCAGCCCGACGGGTACCTCGACGGTGCCGATTCGATTGGCCGCGTCAATGGTGCTCAAGTCGGAACCAGTCCCGCCAACGATCGTTTTGCCGCGATCGCGCTCGGTTCCGGGACCAACGGTACGAATTACAATTTCTGCGAACACGTGCCGGCGTCGGTCAAGGGCTATGTCTGGCATGACCGCAACGACAACGGCCTTCGCGATTCAGGCGAGGAAGGCATTGCCAATACCGTCGTCCAGCTCTTTGGCGAGAACAACAGTCTCGTGGCCGAGACTGTCACCAACGCTGAAGGGCGATACGGCTTCGACAACCTGTACGCCGGCGTGTACAAGATCGTCGAAGTGCAACCGGCGGACTACGTCGACGGCAAGGACTCGCTCGGTCGTGTTGCAGGCGTCGCCACGGGCGAAGTACAAAACGATGCCTTCGCGCGTGTCTCGTTACTCGGTGGCCAAATGGGCGACCACTACAACTTTGGAGAAATCCTTCTCGGCGGCATTCAGGGGACCGTTCACGCCGACGTCAATGGCGACTGTGTTTTCGATCCTGCACAGGGCGATCGAGGCTTGCCGGACGTCGAATTGCAATTGCTCGACGTCAACGGAAACATTGTCGGACGAACACGAACCGATGCCAACGGGAATTATGCCTTTACGGGCCTGCGACCGGGAACCTACTCGGTTCGCGAGTTCACCCCCGACGGATTCCTCGACGGCGAGGAAACGGTCGGAACGGTCAATGGCCGAGCGACCGGATCGTTTGAAAACGATTTGCTTTCGGGGATCGTACTTGCCTCCGGCGATCGGGCGGTCGATTACGATTTCTGCGAACACGTTCCGGCTCAGCTCAAGGGGATCGTCTGGTTTGACCGCAACAATGACGGCGTGATCGGCGCGGGAGAAAACGGCATTGCCGGCGTGACGATCCAGTTGTTCGACGCCAACGACAACCTGATTTCCGAGACCGTGACCGATGCCCAGGGTGAGTACGGCTTTGAGAACCTGGTTGCCGGCGAGTACTCGGTGCGCGAGGTGCAACCGGGGTCCTACGTCGATGGCCGCGAGTCGCTCGGCGATATCAACGGCGTGCGAACTGGCCAGGTGCAAAACGACGCGTTCACGGGAATCGTTTTGCGCGGCGGCCAGAGCGGTGAAAACTACAATTTTGGTGAAATCCGCCTCGCCTCGATTGAGGGCTTCGTGCATCTCGATCCCAACGGCGATTGCGTCTACAACGCCACCAGAGGCGACAGCCCGTTGCGCGGCGTGACCGTCCAACTGCTCGATCCAAATGGCAACGTGCTTACCCAGACGGTGACCGACGCCAATGGCCATTACCAGTTCGACGGACTCTTGCCCGGCACGTATTCGATCCGGGAGGTGCAACCCAACGGATTGTTCTCAACGGGCGAGCGCGTGGGGACGGGAACGGGACAGGCCTCGACGAATCTCATCACGGGAATCGTCGTGCAAGGCGATCAACACATCACGAACTACAATTTTTGTGAACAGGAAGATGCCGAAATCCACGGACGCGTGTGGGAAGATGGACCGGCCTTTGAAAACGAAGCGGGAGTTGTCCCCGACGGGTATCGCGACGAGCGCGACCAGGTTTTCCAGGCGGGCGTCGATACGCCGCTTTCGGGCGTGCGAGTGGAACTGTGGTATTACATTGATCCGACCAGTGGCGAGATCGCGCCGCGCCGCGTTACGCTCGGCGAAGTCCTCAACACGGGTCAATTTTCACACTTGGGAAATGATCCGAACGCCGCGGTTTGGGTACGCACCGGTGCCGACGGCCAGTATCACTTCACGGGACTGAGGGCCGGCAACTACATCGTGCTTGAGTCACAACCGACCGGTTACGTCGACGCGAATGACGTTGCGGGAAGCACGAACGGGTTCTCCTTTAACTCGGAACTGGCTGCCTCGCTCGCACCAAGCGCGGTCCTCTCGACCTTCTCCGGCACGCAGATCATGGACTCGATCGTCAACATTCGAGTCAACTCGGGTGGCATCTCGATTCAAAACAACTTTACCGAAGTCCGCGCGCTTGCAACGCCCAATACGCCGGTAAACCCGACCATCCCGCGCGGACCGCAATCGTTTCCCAACCCGATTACACCCGCACCGCCGCTCGCACCTGGGCTGGGACTGGCGGGAGCCGAAGCGGTCAACTTTATTTCCTACATCGGTGGCGGTCGAGGAATCGCCGTGGACACCCTGCCGGTCGCGGCACCCTACACGTGGCACCTCAGCGTCGTCAACGCGGGCGCGCCGCGCGACGAGGGAAGTGGCGCTTCGCCGATGTGGCTCCAGGCCGGTTACCTTTCCGAACAGGACTGGAACCGCTTCGACATGGACGCCGGGGAATGGACCTTTGCGACCACGTCGCACGACGGTGTGATTAGCGTCACGGGCGAGGAAATCTGGTTCGGCATGATCGGTGGCGCGCCGCTGGCAGGCGACTTCGACGGGGACGGCGACGACGAAGTGGTCGTCTACAAGGATGGCTACTGGATGATCGATCTCAACGGCAACGGCAAGTGGGACATCGACGACCTGATCGCGCGGCTTGGCAACGAGGAAGACCGTCCGGTCGTCGGCGACTGGGATGGCGACGGCAAGGACGACATCGGCATCTTTGGACCGATGTGGGAAGGTGACGAGGAAGCCATCGAAGCCGATCCGGGACTCCCTGATCCCGCCAACCGCCCGCTGACCCGTCCCAAGAACATCCCGCCCGCCGTGGTCGAGGCAGCCGAGGGTGCTCGCGCGATGCGGTTGAGTAGTTTCGGTTCGTCACGCATCGACGTGATCGACCATGTGTTTGGATACGGGGAGGAATCGGAGGTTCCGGTGACAGGCGACTGGAACGGTGACTCGATCCGGACGATCGGCGTCTTCAACGAGGGGCGATGGGAAATCGATTCCAACGGCGACGGGCAATTCGACTATCAGGATACGACGTTCTCGTTTGGTCGCGCCGGCGATATTCCGCTCGTCGGGGACTTCAACGGCGACGGCATTGAGGAAGTCGCTGTGTATCGAAACGGCACGTGGATCATCGACACCAATGGCAACCGCGAAATCGACGCGACCGACCAGGTCTTTGAGCTGGGCGGCCGTGGCGATCTGCCGGTGGTCGGCGACTGGGACGGCGACGGCATCGACGAGCCGGCGATCTACAGCTCGCGTGGCACCCAGGCCAAGGCCTTTTAGGGCTGTTGACGCCTGTTGGTTTCGCCAATGGTCGCGGGTGTGAACCCTTGCAATTTTGGAGTGCTCCGGCCTGGCGGAGCTTTCGATTGGACCCGGAAAAATCGAGGCAATGAGACAGATTCCGGCTTGGGGCT
>JBGTFW010000295.1:0-43670 GCA_041747075.1 Pirellulaceae bacterium | reverse complement strand
GCGACGCGGCGGCGAGGAGGTCCTTGGTGAAATCGTTGGGCTGGTCGCCGACGTTATCAAGGTCAACGTCCAACACGCTGAACTGATTGACCTTGCTCTGGGCGACTACGGGCTATGTCTGATCGTCGATGGCCAACAGTTGATCGACCGGATCGTTTCGGGGGAACTTCGTCCGGCGGGCCGTGTTCGCCTGGTCCAGCTCGCCGCGCCTCCGGCAAAATTCGCATCGACGGCCGACCTCCACGATCACGAGGGCGTTGTCGGCCGGATGGACCAATTGGTGCAAACCGACGACCGTTACCAGTCCTTTATCAAGGCCTTGCTGGGCGGCACGTGGCTTGTCAAGTCCCTCGGCGACGCGGTACGGCTGCGCGCCGAAGCGCGCGGTGCGGCGCGGTTTGTAACGTTGGCCGGAGAAGTTCTCGAAACCGACGGGACCCTCATTGCGGGACCGCGCGCCGCCGGAACCGGTCTCGTATCCCGGCGCAGCGAGCTTCGCGCGCTCCACCGCGACATTCATCGGCTGTCCGGAGAAATTCGTGACGACTCCGCCGAACTCGAAAACATGGCGAATCGCGTCCAGCGACTTGACGAAACCGTGCAGCGCCTGCTCAACCGCAACACCGAGATTTCGCGCAAATTGACCGATGAGAATGCAAAGGCCGGTTCATTGCAGGCCCAGTTGAACTCCGTCGTTGAACAACGGGACGCGGCGGCGAGTCAGTCCAGCGAACTGGAAGGTCAAATCAACGCACTGGACCAGCAATTGTCGCGCGATCGGGACACCCTGATACGTTGTGAATCCGGAATGTCCGACGCGTCCCGCTGGCTGGCGGATTATGAGACGCGCACGGCGACGCTCGATCAGTCGTTGCGTGAAATGCAGGAACGCCAGACAACCGCCAAGGTGCAGCTGGCCAAGTCCCAGCAACAGCAGTCGGAAGCCGCCAACAATTATCAATCGCTGCTGCTCCAGTCAACCGAATGCAGGGACGCGATCCGCGCGATACGCGGCGCGTTGGCGCGGACCCTCTGGCTGCGCCGCTTCAGTCGCCGGGAAATTGGCGACTCGACGCGGTCGCTGGCCGGGCTTGAGTTGCAACGCCGCGAACTTGACGGCCAGCTCCAGACGCTGACTGCGCAGCGGAACGAAGTCGATCAGGCACGGCGGGAACTGGCCCAGTCGTTGTCGGCGGCCCGCGACCGACTGAGAACGCTGACGGACGAGGCGCATGAAACGGAGCTTCGCGAGCGCCAATTATCGATGGAACGCGAGCAACTTGCGACGCGACTTCGCGAGGACTACGGGATCGACGTCTCCGAACCTGAAATCAGTTCGTCGCGTCCCGAGGGTGACCGTGAAGCGATGGACGAGGAAATTGCCACGCTCCGCCGCTCGCTGGGCAATATTGGCTCGGTCAACATGGACGCCCTCGATGAACTTGAGGAAATGGAAAAGCGCCATGAAACGCTCGACGCGCAATACCGGGACCTCACCGCATCGCGCGAGGCGCTGGAAAAGATCATTCAAAAAATCAACAACGACTCGCGCCGGTTGTTCTCGGAGACGCTGGAAGCAATCCGCGTCAATTTCCAGTCGCTCTTTCGCCAGGCGTTTGGCGGAGGCCGCGCGGACCTTGTGCTGGAACCCGACGTCGACATCCTTGAGGCGGGAATCGACATCGTGGCGACGCCGCCGGGAAAACCGGAATTCAACAACTCGTTGCTCAGCGGCGGCGAACGGGCGCTGACCGCGGTTTCGCTGATGATGGCAATCTTCCAGTTCCGCCCCAGCCCCTTTTGCGTGCTCGACGAAGTCGATGCGCCTTTCGACGAGGCGAACATCGGCCGCTTCGTCGAAGTGCTGCGGGGATTTCTCTCGTGGACAAAATTCATCGTCGTCACGCACTCGAAACAGACGATGACCGCCGCCACCACTCTTTACGGAGTCACTATGCAGGAGTCGGGCGTCTCGCGCAAGGTCAGCGTACGATTCGAGGATGTCGGCGACGAAGGCGAGATTTCGGACTCCGCGGTCAATCGCGATACCGAAGACAACAACGCTCACCGCACCGTGGCATAACCGCGAAACGAACCCGCCCCTGAGATGATTCAAACGAGCAGGCCTCGTTGAACGCCGTGACAATTGATCTTACTCAACGATGCGGCGGATGGGTTGAGGAAGGACGGACCAGACTTGTTCGTAAGCGTCGCTCAAAGGGAGAGTGATGTCTCGAGGCGAGGGGGGAAACGGATCGACGACCAGTAGATGTACACCCGAATGAATCAACTCAGCCGCTTTTTTTTGCAACCGATCGATCTCAATCCGGGAATGTTTGTTGCCGGGCGAGACCAGTTCAATCACTGACAGGACATGCCCCACCTCGTGCTTGATGGCAATCTGGCTCTTTTTTCTCAAGTAATGCTGATTCGCCTGAACGATTGATTCAGCCACGGCGGGTGCCGTTGGTTCCGGCAGGGTGGCAACAGCGCCCCTGGCGTCGGCACCGACGGCGGGTGCATCCGGCCAATCGTGCAGGGTCACGACGTCGGGAGCCGGCCCGCCAAAGATCTGCTCGGCCATCGCGAAGAAACCCGGCGGCAACAGCCGGGCATTCAGATCATTGCTGATCGCAGCGATCCACTTCCAATGAAAATCGTGATACGTTCCCGCAGTCGCGCGGGTCCAGTCGTGCATGGGCATGATTTCATCGCGAACCGGTACAATCGGGTTTGTGTCGGTTTTCCGTCCGCCAATATTACGAATTGACCTTCCCCGCGTGGACATGAACAAGAAACAACTGATTCAACTTGGCGTCCCCGAAGACTGTGTCCCGCTGGCCATCGATGCGTTGCATCGCGCGGCGAAATCGGGTGCGACGCACGTAGAAAAGCCGAAAAAGCTGATCCCCCAGATCGTCGAGGCACCAGAAGTCTGGACCGCGGACGCCCACTACGGCGATTTCGCGCGAGGACTGATCGAATGGCAAAACGCCGATCATCGCGATTCAGCGATTGAATATGCCCAGTGGGGGACCGACCTGGACGAGGGGTCGCAAAGGCAAATGGCAGTCGCCTGCCGCCTTCCGATGGCGGTCGCCGGGGCGCTGATGCCGGATGCTCACACCGGGTACGGTCTGCCGATCGGCGGCGTGCTCGCCCTCGACGGAGCCGTCGTCCCGTACGCCGTGGGCGTCGACATCGCGTGTCGTATGAAGCTCACGGTGACCGACTTGCCGGTGGACGTCGTCGAGGAGAATGATCCGTCCCGCTGCTCCGAATTCGACAAAGCGCTTGAAAAGGGCACCCTTTTCGGCACCGGCGGCCGGTGGCAGCGGCCTTACGACCACGATGTGCTCGACGAAGACTGGACCATCACGGCCATTACCCGTGAAGTTCACGAGCGCGCGCGAATGCAATTGGGGACCAGCGGATCGGGCAACCATTTCGTCGAGTGGGGAGTCATTTCAATGCCCGAAGTCGAACTTGGATTGCCGGCCGGGCGCTACGTCGCGCTGCTTTCCCACAGCGGCAGCCGCGGTGCCGGCGCGCTGGTCTGTCAGCGATACAGCGACATCGCGCGTCGCAAACTCCCCGCGCGCTTTCGGAACGACCCGCAACTCCGACACCTCGGCTGGCTGAACCTTGATGACCAGGAAGGCCAGGAGTACTGGGCGGCGATGAACCTGATGGGTCGCTATGCGAGCGCCAACCACGAAATTATTCACAACAATGTGACGCGACTTGCCGGCGCGCGGTCCCTCGCGACAGTCGAAAATCACCACAATTTCGCGTGGGAGGAAACTCATGGCGGCCAGAAACTGTATGTTCACCGCAAGGGAGCGACGCCCGCCGGACAAGGCGTTCCGGGCGTGATTCCAGGCACGATGGCCGACTCGGCGTTTATCGTTCGCGGAAAGGGCGTTGCGGCGAGCCTTGAATCGGCGTCGCATGGTGCCGGACGCCGCATGTCGCGGACCCAGGCGAAGCGGGAATTCAACTGGTCCGTCTGGCGCGATCATCTGCGACAACGCAATGTCCGCCTGTTGTCGGCCGGTCTGGACGAGGTGCCCGGGGCGTACAAGAACATTCACGAAGTGATGGCGGCGCAAATGGACCTTGTCGAGGTAATCGGTGAGTTCCAGCCGCGGATCGTCAAGATGTGTGGCGACGGCAGCCGCCCCGAAGACTGAAACGGTGTATTAGCGAAGCCGGAATTCCCGCCGTTTGGCAACGGCAGCTACAAACACTGCGATTTACTGAACTGACAATCTGGCGCTGTCCGTTTGACACTACAGCCGCAGCATTTCCACGAGGGCTTCACGCACGGCGTCCGCCCGGGCGAGCGACCACCAGACCGAAATCAGCGCCAGTCCCGAAGCCGTCGCGAAAAGCGCTACACCAAAAACTACGGTCTCGGACTTGATGGGTGCCAGTTGTTGGCGAAGTTCCCTTTCCAGCATCCGCCAACTCTCCATGCGTTGCTGATTCCCCACGGCGACCAACTGGGAATTGCTCAACCAGGCGTGTCCCTCGAGGTTCAGGTGGACGTCGAGTGTGGGAAGGAGGAGGCTGTCGGCGGACCACCGCGCCTTGGGGTCGAGCCGCATCGCCAATTCGGCAAGAATCGGACGAACCCGTTCCGGCCCGAGGTTGTACACGACGATCCGCGGACGCATCAACAACACCAGCAATGAAACGCACAATCCATAGAAGGCAATCAACAGCACCCAGACCCACGCGCCGAAACGCCCCGCGGCGCTCTCCGGAAAAAACAGTTCCATCGGTCCGGCGATCACCAATCCCGCAAGGGCAATCGCCAGCGTTGCGGTATCGCGGCTGCCGGTCGTGATGAAGGGTTTTCGCTGAAGGCTGATTAGCCCAATGAGGAGAAAGTAGACGCCTAGCGGCACGGCAATGATCGTGAAGTGGAGCGGGTCCATGAAATGCCTGGGTTGGTGTCTTTCTTGCGTAAGTTGAGCATTCTCGTCCGACGGCAATCCAGGGGTTTCTCCTGCCGAGACGGACTAGAATGGGATCTTTCACCGGCGGCGACTGTCACCTCGCGGTTGCAAGGTGCCGGGTAACCGCCGGACTGCCGTTTTGCGACGGACTGGTGATCCGGGTTCCCGTGACCAGAGATTTCAGGTTCTCCGCGAAATCGCCGATCGGGTCGAGCGTGTATCGAATCCGAATGTCCCTTCCCGCCTCCTTACCCAGTTCGCGCCACTGGTCGCGGACCGCCCACGCGCGCTCCATCGCGTCGTCCAGTTGCGAGACGGTGGCCGAGTCGGCGATAAAGCCCGTCCGGCCATCCTCCAGCAATTCCCGGTTGCGGCCGATGTCGGTCGCGATCGAAATCCGGTTGGACAACATCGCCTCGACAATGACGAGGGGCGCGCCCTCGTACCGCGAGGGGAGCAACAGCGCGTGGTTCTGCGACCAGATGTCCGTCACTCGCTGACTAAAACCGTGGAAAACCATGCGGTCGCCAAGTCCATACATAGTGATCAAGTCCTCAAGTTGCCGCCGATTCCCCTGGTCGGACCCGTAGAAGTTCACGCGCACATCGCGGTCCCGCCATTTCGGCTGGCGAAAGACCTCAACGACGACGTCCTGTCCCTTCGACTGGAAATGGACGCGGCCCACGCAGGCGAGCGAGAATCCATCGTCCGTTTTGGGCCATTCCGGAACGTCGCCTGGCCGGACGTTAAACGGATTCGCGACGATTTCCTGATTGGAGAGTTGAATGGCCAGGTTCACTTCCATCTTTCTCCGGTTCTCGTCGGAGACAAAATAGACCCGCGCGGCGTTGCGATACCAATTGCGGTATTCCTCCAGACAATCCGAATGAATGAAAAAGGTATTGCTTGCGCATTGAACATTGATGGCATAGGGAATCCCCAGTTCCATGCAATCCGAGGCGACATCGATTCGGTCGGGATGGAAACCGAGAGTTACCAGCACGGCCTCGGGACGGGTCTGTTCCAGCCACGCGCGTGCCGGGCCGTTGCGCCGCGCGACGAGGTTCCTCGCCATTGAGAATTTTTGCCGCCAGTACCCGGCCGGTTTGTTTCTCAGCCAGACCTGGCCGCCCGAATCCTCCAACTGGACGAGTTGCCGGGCCGTCTCGGGCCACCATTTGTAATTGACGCAGACGTCAACGCCGTCGATCTGGAGCTTTCGCGCCGTCCGCCACCACAGTTCCTCGCTCCCACCCCAAGGCATGCCAGTCATGCAGGAATAGAATCCAAACTTCATGCAGGTTTCTCCAGCGGAGGGGATGCGGGGGACGAGTCAACCGATGGGTGCGACGGTTTCCAGGCCCTCATTTCACCGCTTGGGGCGGGAGCGGGTCTGGTCGCGGTCCCCTTCTCAGGATAATCAAAATCTTCCCGCGCGTATGTAGCCCGTGCAAAATCATAGACGCCCTTGAGCAGTGGATAATCCGCGTAAAAACGTTCCCGCAACCATTCCGGAACCGGCTCGTCGTACTCCGATTCATTGAAGCGGGGCAATTCGAGGACCGGTTTTCCCAGAATCCGCGCCAGCCGTGCAATCGAAGTCGTCATGTCCTCCTGGACGCCGATGTAAATGAATCGTTCCGCCAGTCGCTCGTCATAATTTGCCAGGTTCACGTCCTGGGGCAAGTGGTTGTAAACCCAGTAAGGGCTTTCGCGCAGGTAATAATCGACGTTGGGATACTTGTCAAGAATGTTCTCCTGCTTGCCTCGATACCAGAATTTTCCCTCAAGACTTCGACCCTTGCAAAAGAAAAACATCGAAACAACGATGTCAAATGGATCGCGGAGGATCGTAAAATACTGACGGATCTCGGGGTAGAAAAAAGGCAGCCCGTAACCGCGTCCATTGTCGAAATGTCCGTGAATGCACTGGACGTCCGCGAGCCACTTTCCCTTCTCGTCGCGCGTCGCGATTCGGGGCAAGAGTACGTCTTGAGTTTCGTCCTGGTTGAGTTTGTGATATCCCGATCCGAACCACTGGCGGAGGAGCCGTATGAAGCTCGACCCCGCGCACTTGGGCAAGTGCGTAAAAATCAGCGGCTCGTCTGGATCGTAGCGTCTCACACTTGATGTTTTTGAAATGACGTGAACGACGATGCCGCGGACATCCGTATCGCGCGACCGATCCGCCGGCCGGAATGGCCCATCGAGCGGCGTAACGGCACGGCGACTTTAACAATTACGAGTCGATTTTCCCACCCCGATCCCCTTTTTCAGACCGCAGTCGCTGGTACGCCCCGGAAACCTCGTTGAGCGAGTCAGCCCGGTTCCTGATCAACAGGCGCAACCAGTCAATATAACCGCGCAAACGGTGATTGGCCGATCTCTGATCAAAGAACTTGTCGGGATACTCGCCGAGCGCGGCGCGGGCCTGAGACAGCTCCATCCGCAACCGCTCGGTGTCGGCGTTGACAAAATCCGCGTTGTCCGGAAAGAGCCTTGCGAGGTTCCAGTCGGACGCGGCCGGATCAGGTCCCGCCGATTCGTCCCCCAGGATTCGCGGCGGAAATTCAAAGGGTCGTTTCTCGCGCCGACTCGTTCGCCCAACGTCAACCATCACTTCAATCAACTTGAGCATTCGCGGCGTGGCCGGCGTGCGGTGCCACAATGCGTCCGCCAGCAGTGCGTCCTGGACAAATTGCTTTCCAGGCGGAGGCCGAAGCAGTTCGTGAACCGTCGGTGCAATCTGCTCGCGACAAGTGATCGACCACGCCATCGGTGTGAACCGCGGGCTGTTGTGATAGTCGAGCACCGCCACCGGAAGACCGTACAGGGCGGATTCGAGTTGTACCGTCGACGGCGTCGTGATCACCGCGTCGACTTCCTTGAGAAGGTCGGCAAGCGCCGGACGCTTCCGTTGCCAGGCACCGAGTCGCGTTAACCGGTGAAGCTCTTCGTTCATGCGCCATCGCGGCTCGACCGGACGGCCATCGTGTGTCCGCACGGAGGACAGGACATCGCGAACATCCTCGATACCCGCAACGACATCCGCGCGTTGCGACTCGTTAAACCAGGGCGTGCTTGCGGTCGCGACGAGGATTTTTGCGGGACGTTCGCCAGTCGCGGCATCGGAACTCGACGACGGTGCCCGGGCCTCGACGGTATCAAAACGGGGAATTCCCGTGATCTCGCATTTGCCGACGTTCCCCCAAGCCTCCAGCCATCGCGCTTGCGAAGGACCGATGCAGGCAAGTTTGTGTCCCATCAGAGGCTTGAACATCGAGCCGTCGGCGAGATCGGGGTGCTCAAAGGTATTCCGGTATTCCAGAATCCCGTCGGCGAGTATCAATATCGGCACGCGTCCTTCATTGACGACACGGCGAAGAATCGAAAGCTCTTCCCATCGGTAATGATTATGAGTCACCACCAGTGCGGCGTCGTCAGGCGGAGTCCACTGCGTGTCGTAATGCTGAACAATCGCAAAAGGATCCTTGAGCTGATCGAGCCAGCCCTGGTAAACCGGGTTGGCACGTGCCGCCGGAAAGAAAATGTAAATCGTCTCGGCCAAGGGAGAACCCGCTTTTCAAAAAAAACGCCCAATGTCCGTCGTCCGAGGCAACCGGATCGGCAACCAGGCGACTGCGAAATCAATGATAACCGATCGGTCCAATTAATTTCCGCCGTTTTCGTGGACCATTTCACCGCAATCCCGACTCGAATTCGGCATAATCGCGGCTTACCCGCCTCGCCGCCAACCGCCCTCCGTCACGCCTGGCCACATTCATGAAGGACCAACAATCAACGAATCACGATTCCTGGCAGCCTTGTCCGCCGGCAACGCTGGACCGACTCGTTGGACGACTTGACCGGATTTCCCGTCGCCAGGCCCTTGCGACGATCGCCACGCGAGTCGCCAGCGTGCTCGCGGTCCTCGGGAGCGGATTCGTCATCGTTCGATCGACGCGTCCGCCCGTCCCTCGCGAACCTGTGCCGTCCCCGGTCGGCGCCTCGCTTTGCTGCCGAGCCGTACTTGGACTGCTTGACGATTACTGCTCCGGGCGGGTGGACGCTTGCACGAGACGCCGGATCGAGCAGCATTTGACCGAATGCCCCCATTGCGAGAGCGTTTTCCGCTTGCATTTGCAACAGGCCTGAGCCGTTTCTCGGCCTCCACGGCAAAATCTCCGGCAAAGAGTACCGAACGCGGGCGGATTCGCTATTTCCACGCCTGCCTTTTTCCGAATTCCTGGTTTTTTTGTAGGAATTCCGACACTGGCGGTGACCACTAATCATCGGGGGACCTGGAGTTCAGCCCGTGTCCGTCGAATTCGCGTCCCGAATGCATTATCCATAGTCCATTTTTTTTCCGAGGAATGATTCCATGCCCGAGACATTTTGGCACCTGAGCAAGTGCGATTTATTCCGTCAACTGCACCCGGATGAATTGCGCCGAATGGAAACGGCGTCGCGGACAAGGAAAGTCAAGCGTGGGGAAACCGTTTACTTGCCGGCCGATGCCGCGGATGGCGTACTGCTGGTGGCGAGCGGTCGCATCAAGATTTGCCATATGACCAATGAGGGAAAGCAATCGATTCTCGTCTTCGTTGAACCAGGCGAAATTTTCGGCGAGCTTGCGGTCGTCGATCCGACCATCCGCCAGGAGCACGCCGAAGCCGTCGAGGCAACGCAAATTGTGCTGATTCCCAGGGAGGAAGTCGTCCGCGTCATGCGGGCGCATCCCGAACTGACCATGGGTATCACGAAATTAATCGGGGTTCGGCGACGACGGGTTGAACGGCGCCTGCGCAACCTTCTGTTCCACTCCAATCGCGAGCGACTGGTCCATTTGCTGCTGGAACTGCTGGAGCAGTACGGGCGTCCCGCCGACGACTACGGATACGACCTGAGCATCAAGCTGTCGCATCAGGAGATGGCGAACATCATCGGCAGCACTCGCGAAACGGTAACCGTTGTGCTCGGCGAGCTGCAGCGCGAGGGGCTGATCGAGATCGCGCGACGGCGCGTGAAAATTCTGCAACTCGACCGGCTTGCCAAACAGGTCAATGCCGAGGTACGCCTTCCCGACTCGCGGTCGACCGAGTGGACAACGGGGAGCGAATCGGTGCGCCGCGCCGTCGCGGCGCTGTAGTCGCTCGTAGCTTGAGTCGCCTCGTGGCACGAACTGCCAGTTCGTGACGAAAAATTCGTGGCACGAACTGTCCGTTCGTGAGAGGTATGCGCGAATTGGCAGTTCGCGCTACATTCATTCGTAAATCTAGTTAACGGCGTTCCACCACGTTGCCCCGGTGGCCGTCGTACGAACCGTTCCGGCAACAGTTGCCAGCGACTCGTCGATCTGGACGTCGTCGAGGACTTTCCACGAATCGACCTGGACGCCGCCCGACGCGGTAACCATCCAGTCCCTTCCGATGCGGACAAAGCTGCATTGCGTTGCCACGGTTTGGGGGACGTTCCAATGGGGGAGCGAAACGATGTCATCGGCACCGGTAAGCGCAGGGACGTCGAGTTTCGCAACGTCGAGCAAACGGTGTTTCTCGATAATCGCCGCGACGACAGCCATGTCCATCACGTTCTGAAGTTCCGCGAAAACCGGATCAGCATCGGCAAGTTCCCCAAACTTCTCGGTCATCGTCCTGGCCCAGCGAACGGCGATCGGATGGTCCTTGACCTTTTTTGATTCGAGTTGGCTTTCGGTGAGTGCCTTGGCACCCGGACCGGAAATCTGCCACGTCATTCCATCGGCCGATTTCTTTACGGAATCGTAATTGCACTCGAGCCAGAAACGTGGAGAAATATCGAGCGTGCGACCTTCGGTCCGGGCAATTTCCAGAACACTGGGAATTCCTGGAACGGCGGCGGTCTCGAATCCCATAGCCAGCCGCTTCATCCGGAAATCGGCGGCGGTGAGGACCTGGGCCAGTCGACTGTCTTCGGGAACGCCGGTCAACGAAATGTCCTGGGGGCCCATTGCCTGTTCGACTTCGTCGCGCATTTCCGGGTTGAATCCACCCGCGCCGCGAATTTGTCGTTTCAGTTTTTCGAAACGCGTGCGGCCTGCTTCCGTCGGATTGATCGAGACGCTGATGCCGTACTGGCGGTTCGCGTCATCGGCGGTGCGGAGCGCCACGATAAAATCCTCGAACCGCAAGACCGGGCGACCCGTCGTCTCACCGACGACGTTGCCGGTCTTGTCAACAATCCAGCCCTCGCCGCGTCCGGCGATCAGGATGTCGTTGTTCTCTGGATCAGCGATGACGAATTCCAGTCGCTGAATCCCGGCCATGTACTTGATTTCGTCGGGTAGCTCGCGTCCCGATTCGACGGCGTGGCGCAAGGCTGCTTCCAGCCCTTTCACCGAGACAACGCGCATTTTCGTTGCCTTGCCGATCGCCGGATCAACGTCCCCGACCGAGGCAAGGAGTTTTTCGCGAGCCTCTTCAAGTTCGCTTTCCGTCGCCAGGTTGAGGGCGCCGGTCGCGTCGAAGTGGACGCCGCCAATTTGCTGGAATGAGCCGCCAAACTGCGCTCGCGCCGTGCCTGCGTGGATCATCGTGAAAAGGGCTGCGATCAGCGGCACCCATACTGTCTTTTTGCCGAATGAACTCGACATCATGAAATCACTCCCGATTGGATAGTGTCCGGCCCCTTGGTTCCCGACCTGCCACTCCTTTCAAACCGCCACAACGGGCGTTTGCCCGCCGCGAGACTGGAAGTGAAGCGTGTTCAGGTTGTAGAATAGAATTATTGTCGTGAATCGTGTGGATTTTCGTCAGCCTTAAGGGTAACCGGAAATCGGCCTGGACGCAACGAAAATCAGGCGAGGCACCGGCTAAATTATACGGCTGCTGGTCCTGCGATTCCCTTCCGAAATTAGCTGATACAGGAAATCGGGACCGCCGCGATCGTCGGGATACCGGGTTTTCTCGGCACGTGGCGCGCCAAAAACAAGCAAAAGAGCAAAAAGGTGGGCGACATGCCCAATGTGGCTTATCTCGTAATTCGTGATGGTACGAAATGGTCCGACGTCTTTCGGCTCATTCCCGGCAGGACCGTCACGATCGGGCGCGGTCCGACCAACCAGATCGTCATCCGTGAGGACCAGGCAAGCCGCCAGCACGCGGAAATCTTTATCAACAACGACAAATGGACGATACGCGACCTGGACAGCCGCAATGGAACCTCGGTCGGCGGCCAACGACTCTTTGGCGACCGCGCGCTCGATCCCGGCGACGTGATCTGGATCGCTCGGACCAAAATGGCGTTTGTCGACGACTTGTCAGCAGCCTATGCGGCGCAGACCAATGAAGCGGAATCGACGGTCCGCAAGACCGCCGAGGGACTTGAGCTTGACGATCAGCCGACGGTCACGATGCAAGTCTCCGAGCCGACACGGATCACGCACCGACGCGTTCGCACCAGGTTTCTGGCGCGCGACGAAGCCGGTGCCGAGGACGAGGAAACGACGATACCCAAGGTCGGACGCGCGGCGACCACGCTTTGCCGTCTCGCGTTTGAGCTGGCCAATCAAAAGAGCCTTCGCGACATCGCGCAGTTGGCGCTCGATGGACTGTTCGACGGGACCTCGGTCGACGCCGGTGCGGTGCTGATGGTGCCGCAGAAGATGCCGCGGCCCTTCGACTCCGCCGCACTGGAAATTGCCGCGTCGCGCTCGGACGTTCAGCCGACCTACCAGCACGTTTCGCAATTCCTCGCCGAAACGGTCCTGAAAAGCGGCGAAGCGGTTCTCGCCCGCGACATCGCCGACGACAGCAAGCTGAGCATTCGCGACAGCCAGGGGGAAATCCAGGCGACTGGCGTTATCTGCGCGCCGGTTCGCGTCAACGACCGGACGATTGGCCTGGTTCATATCTACTCCACCCTTCCCCAACGACAGCTCGACCCCGACGATCTGGAATTCACGCTCGCGGTGGCCGAGAATGTCGCGCTGGCGTTGAAGACGCGGCATCGCGAGCAAAAACTGGTCGAGGACCTTTCCGTCACGCGACGCGAGATCGACCAGCTTCGCCAGCAGCTTGGCGTGGAAAGCGAGATCGTCGGCGGCAGCCAGGCGATCCTCGCGGTTCACCAGCAGATCGCACGCGCCGCACCGAGCAGCGCGACCGTGCTCGTCGTGGGCGAAAGCGGCACCGGAAAGGAACTCGTCGCACGCGCCGTTCACTATTCCAGCCCGCGGAAGGGGGGGCCGTTTGTCTGTCTCAACTGCGCGGCGCTCTCGGAGTCACTGCTGGAAAGCGAATTGTTCGGGCACGAACGCGGTGCCTTTACGGGCGCGACCGAGCGAAAACTCGGGAAATTCGAGGCAGCCCACAGCGGTACGTTGATGCTCGACGAAATCGGCGAAATGAGTGAGGCGCTCCAGGCCAAGTTCCTCCGTGTCCTCGAAGGTCACTCCTTCGAACGCGTTGGCGGCAGCAAGGCGATTTCCGTCGATGTGCGGGTCATCGCGGCGACTAACCGGGACCTTGAGAAAATGGTCCGGGAAAACCGCTTTCGACGCGACCTTTTCTTTCGGCTCAACGTCGTCAAGATCGAGGTCCCCGCGCTCCGCCATCGACCGGAAGACGTGATCGTCCTCGCTGAGCACTTTCTCCAGAAGTTCAACGCCGACACGGGCCGGAAAATATCCGGATTCACCGATGAGGCGATCGCCAAGCTGAAAACTTATCGCTGGCCGGGAAATGTTCGCGAATTGAAAAACGTGATTGAAAGGGCAGTCGTTCTTGCGCGCGACCCGATTATTGACGCCGAGGACCTCACACTGTCGAACCTCACGACGGCAAGCGAATCGCAAATGGACGTCAACACGCACCAGTCCTGGCGGCCACTCTCGCTGGCTGAAATCGAGCGACGTCATATCCTCGCCACGCTCACCGCTCTGGATTGGAACAAGAGCCAGACGGCCCAGACGCTTGGCATCGAGCGCTCGACGCTCGACCGCAAGATCAAGCGTTACGAACTGGAAAAACGCCGGAAACCCTGACGTATCGTTCGACACTCAATTTCAATTGTCGGCCAGTTCGCGGACTCGCGCAAGTAGTTTCTCAAAACGCGAGTCGGAACGAATGTTGGCGAGGTCCGGGTCCTCCTCGAACGCTTCCGGACGCACGAAGCCGAGGTCGACGGCCTTTTCCAGATACTTGAATGCTTCATCGGGGTTGTCTCGCAGGGAATGGACGCAACCGATGTTGTAGGTCGCGGTCGGTGCGACGCCTTCGAACTGAGTCGCCTTTTCGTGCATCTCAAGAGCCGCGTCAAGGTCCCCGGCGCCGTGCAGCGCGAATCCGAGCCGGTACGTGGCAAACGGATTGAAGCGGTCCATTTCGAGGATCGCGCGGTAGGCTTCAGCGGCCTTGTCAAAGTCCTCCTCACCAATCAACGCTTCCGCTTCGTCCAGCTTGGCAGCGACTTCGTCCTCATCATTGAGGAGCGCAAGCATTTTCGCAAAGCGAACATCGGTGTGAAGCGCATAAAGGTCGGAGTCCGAGGCAAACTGGTCAGCCTGGTCGAATCCAAGGTCGATCGCCTTTTGGAGACTTGTAAGGGCGGCGTCCCGGTCACCCTGAAGGGCATGCACGCAACCAATGTTGTAATTCGCGATGCCGGAAAACTGTTCCGACTCAGCGGCCCGCTTGTGGGCTTTCATTGCCTCGTCCAGTTGCCCATCCAGGTGAAGCGAGTAACCGAGTAAAAACCATGCTTCGGCGGCCTCCGGGTCGGCTTCGGTAACTTCCTTGAGCAATGGAATGGCCTCGGAAAAATCGCCTTGTTCAACGAGACCACGCGCCTCAGCCAGCTTGTCGCTCGAAGCGTCCTCCTGGGCCAGTCCACGACTGCTAACGGAAACCGCCAGCAACCAAATGAGACCCAACGCGCCAAAAATTCGATGTCGTGACATTTTCATACTTCCAACCTGTTAAGAAAAAGGAATTGCGGAAAAGCTTTGCCCCCTCGACAGGTTACCAGCCGCCGCCTGTTCCTGTCATTGTTTCCGAACTTCTTGCACAACGCAATTCCACGGTTTCGACATTTTTTCGCTCGAACCGGTTGGGATCGCCCCGAGGTTCGCTAGAATACCCTTTTCCCGCGATGCAGTTTGACAAGTCTCAGGCCATGACTACGACCACCCAAATCGACCCGGTGCTTCTCAAGCGGATTCGCCGGTTATTGCGTCAACAGTCCGACCTGAACAGCCGAATTCGCAAATGCCCGATCCGCGTCACGATGTCCAGGGAAACCGAAACCGGACTTGAGACAAGTCTTGCCGAGTTGCGTGATACCCTGAAAAAATCGCGGATGAGTGCCGATCAAAAACAATTGCAGCTCAACGAACGAGAAACGCACATCGAGGACCTGAAAGGGAAACGCAACGCCTGCAATTCTAATCGCGAGTATCAGTTGCTTTCCGACCAAATCGCCGCCGACCAGCAGGCCAACAGCGTCCTCTCCGATGAAATCCTCGAACTGCTCGAGCGCGTCGATTCGCTCCAGGCGGAAATTGCCGAGAAGGAAAAGTCACTCGTTGAGGCCCGGGTTGAAACGGCTCGGTTGCAACAAATCGTTGACGAGGAATTGAGCCGCTTGCAATCCGAACTCGACGAAGTGCGGGTTGAGCTGGCGGAAGCGGAAGGCCTGTTGCCGTCCGACGTGCGTGCCACGGTTCGCCGCCTCGCCGCCTCGATCGGCGAGGACGCGGTTGCACCGGTTGAGGAAAACAGTTGCGGTCATTGCAATACGAAGTTGACAACCCAGCACGTCAGCGAACTGTCAATGAACCAGATCGTCTGGTGTAAAAGCTGCGGAAGTCTCCTTTATTTGACCTGATTGCGACGGCGAAACCCGGCGGTTCCCTGCCCGCGCGGCCCGGCTCCCGCTTTACAGGTCCATCGATTGCTGGAAAATATCACCTGAACATCCTGAGTCCCGCCGCCAAAGGGACGAGGATACGTTTGTTTTGCTCGCCCCGTTTTTTGCAGGAGGTTCCAGCCGTGTCGGATCTTGTTCCCATGACCCAGGACGGATACAACCGCATCAAATCCGAAATCGAACGCCTTGAGAACGAGGAAATGCCGAAGATTGTCGAAAAAATCGCGGCGGCCCGTTCCGAGGGAGACCTCAAGGAAAACGCCGAGTACCATGGCCAGCGAGAAGCCCAGGGAATGCTTCAGGCGAAAATCAACCAGCTCAAGTCCAAACTCGCGGCGGCGAACATCATCGACATGTCGCGTGTCAATCAGAGCGAAGTCGGTTTCGGCGCGACGGTGACGGTCCTCGATCTCGATCTCGACGACCAGGAAGAAATTACGCTTGTCGGTGCCGGCGAGGAGGATTACGACAACGGCAAGTATCTGATTACCAGCCCGATCGGCCAGGGATTGCTCGGCAAGAAAGTTGGCGAAGAGGCGGAGATCGACGTTCCCAAGGGAAAAATTCACTTCCGCATCCTTGACATCAACTACCACTCGCGATTCTAGACAATCGCTTCGGAACGACCCGCGCGGCTCCTTGCCAGCTTGCCTTGCAAGTACCAACAATGGACAAGTAAACCGAGGTCTGCCTGGCGGGGCATTTTCAGGGACTCGTTGCGATCGTGATAACCTCGTTCTCAAGCAACGTTTGCTTGAGCGCGATCCCCGTCGGCGCGGAGAATCCGCCGAGTCCCGTCGTCGACGTCACACGGTGACAGGGAACGATCAGCGGAAAGCGGTTTCCGGCCATTACACTGCCGACCGCCCGACTGGCACCGGGATGTCCGGCGATTCGCGCAAGTTGCCCGTACGTCAACGTTTCTCCCCAGCCGATCTTGCGACAGGCGTTGATGACCATGCGCTGAAATTCCGTCATCCAACTCCGGTCGATGCGAATCCTGTCAAGCGAGGTCCTCTGGCCCTCGGCAAATCGCTGCAAACGGGAGATCAATTCGGCGTCGCCGCGCGAGGGAGGCCCGGGTTTCCGCGAGCAGGTCCGCTCCGCCGCATTACGACTGACCAATCCAACGCGGAGTCGTTGCACCGATTCTCCCGAGGTCTCAAGGGCCATCCAGCCGATCACCGAGTCAAATACGACGCAGCGATGAAAGGAATCCGGCATCGCGTCACCTCCTTTTCTTGATTTCCAAAACTCGATTCCTCGCGCGTCGCGCGAGGGTCCGCTCTCGTGCCGGAATGTCCTGCAAGCAATTATTGCCGAATTGCCTTGCACCGGACAATCCTCGGCTAGCCCTCTCCCCCTCAAAGCTGGGGGAGAGGGGCAAGTTTCCAGGGAGAGGCGGCAAGTTACCCCGGACCCTCTCCGCCAAACCGTTTCAGCGCCACGTAGCCAAGCCACGTAGCCAAGCCACGTAGCCGAGTCTCTCCGAGACTCGGAACCGCGCTCAAAAGCGGCGCAGCCACACCAAATTCCCCCTCGGGTTGGGGTGAGAGGGAATTTTGGTTTCGTGCGTAGTATCCGGTGGTTCCGCCCGTCGTCGAGCGGCAACATTACTGCTAAAATGATGGGCATGGTCAATTTCAAGGAAATCAGCGACGATTACTATGTCAACGTCAACCTTAATACTGAAATGGAACTGCCCGCCACGCGTGACGCGGTCATGCACTTTTTCGAGCAATTGCAGAAACAGTATCCGACCATGGCCAATTTCTACGGGCGCGAACAGGGTGACTTTGTTCTGGAGGAAGACAAGGAAAAAGGCTTTTATCGATGGGCATCGGTCGAGCCACGCCGCGTTTGCAGCGGCTACGTCAATCCAGACAACTACCAGGAGGCTGTCGAACAGCATCTGGCCGTGCTCGAACTCGTTCCGTATTCGCTTTCGATCAGCGGACTCGATTGCGAGTCGCTCAATTTCATGTATGGCTTCGATTTCACCTATCGGGGCAACCAGACGGAACTGATCAGCGAGGCGCTCGGAGTGACTCCGGCCCTCGAACCGCTGGGCCGAATCCCCGGCAGCCGCCTTGTCGGCATCGAGCCGGCACTCCAGTTTGCGCTCGACGAGGAATGTCGCGTGCAATGCCGGATTTCCATCGAGTCGCGTACGAGTGCCTGGCACATCCGCACCGGCGAGTTCCCCGAGGAACAACTGAGCGTTTACCTGACGATTCGCCGGTACGGCAGCCTGCCACCTGGAATGACCTACGTGGAGGCCGTCAAGCCTTTACAGGAACACGGCGAGACGATCATTCGCGATTATCTGATCGATAACGTGCTCGTTCCGTTACAGCGAACGATTGCGATTCGGTGACGTTCTTTACTTGAGGAACCGGCGGATCGCCTGGTTTGCCGCGCCGCGATTGCTGAATTCCTCAATCGTCCACGCGGCGTCGCGGAGTTGCTCTTCATTGTAGGTACCGCGGAGGTTGTTGCGCCATGTTTCCACCCCCTGGCGAGTGTGAAAGAAGCAGGCCAGCCGTTTTTCCCCGGCGTCAACCGGAATCGACAACAATCCGACATAATGCACCTGATCGGCGACCGGCGAGGAGTAATCGAGCCGCGACAGATAGTCGACCATTTCCGTTTCCAGTTCGCCAGGGTTCTCGCCGAAGAGTTCCTGAAAATGTTCGAGGTTCTCGATCACCGGTTCGCCGGGCCGAGCGGCCATACCGCGCATCGGCCCCAAACGGCTCATGCGTCGCACGAGTTCCTCAAATTCCGCTTTCCGCTTGTTGGCAAGAAAATGAACGATCGACCAGGCCGTTGCGTAACCCGTCGAATCGAGCTGGCTCGCGGTTACAGCGGACGAGATCGTAGTTCCGTTGAAGCCCGCGATGTACTGGGTTTGCAAGTACGTTTCCAGTTCCAGCATTCGCAAGTCGTTGATCACACCCACGCCTTTCCATCGGTTGTTGCGGCCAAAACTCGTGGGCGCCATGAACTCGGCCAATCCCTCGCTCAGCCACAGAGGCCACAGCGACAGTCGCTGTTGAACGCCGATGTTGTGAAGTATCTGGTGAGCGCCTTCGTGGGCGATCGTCGACAGCAACTGCCCGCGTGCCAGATCGGGGCGCGAGGCAGCCAGCGATGACTCCTCATGGAGGATCACGCGGTTTGAGACCATGTTGTAATAGGCCAGAATGCCCGGTGGCATCGGGCGAAACGCCTGGAACTCGGCTTCGCTGCGAAACATGATGACGACCAGCGGCACCGGAGGATCGGAGACGGGAATCCCCAGGTTCCGAGACCAGGACTCCACGCCCTCAAGCATCGACTCGAGAATCCGCTTCGTCACCTGGAGGAATGGTTCGGACGTGTTGTAAAGAAAAATGTAATGGCGGGTCCGCGTTATCTTCATGTTGGAAAACCGGGCAAGGTCGCCTCGCAGCAACGCTCGCCCCGTCTCGTCGGGCCGACCCGGGTGAAAGCTTTCTTCGGACCGGGCCACCTCCGCGGCACTTCGCGCGACGAGTTGTCCGTCCGGCAACATCACAATGAAATGCTCGCCGATCTTCGCGTGGACCTTCGCGACGACGCTTTGGCCGTCCGTCCCGGTTTCCACAGTCCCCAACCCGGCTGGCTCAACATGAGCGACCGGGATGTCAAATCCAAACGACGAAGGCGTTAGCAGCTTGCTTCCGGAAACTTCTTCGGCGACCGCGCCGCTCGTCGCAACCCCGTTCTCCTGGGCGGCCAGCGGCAACCCCGCAACGAACACGACCAGACATGCGAGGCACTCGCGTAAAAGCCCGCGAATCCTCCTGCCGATTCGCGAGGTATCTCCTGAAGTTACCCGCAATCGCAGCACGCCTTCCGTCGACCTTGAGGACCTTCGTGAGATTGGATGGTTCAATGCCTTGGCCCCCTTGCCAGCCTGCCGCGCTATCATATCGCCGGACCGCTCCGCAAGGCCGTTTTGCGCCGAGCGAACCGACGGAGCGGTTCGGCGACTCATTGATGCCATTATGGCCTCAAATCATCGGTTGTCGAGTTGAACAACCGCCACGCTCAGGAGTGGGGAGTGATTCAGGTCGAACGATTGTCCCAATTGTTTCGTCCCTGGATAGATGCCAGCCGGGGGAACAATTGAGGACAATTGTTCTACACTCGGGGGCGTCGCGCCGGCACGTGCATTTGGCCGGAACCCGGGAGTCGATATCGTGTTTCATTCACAGGGGTCATTTCCGGTAGGGGCCTTCCGGGTTCCTGTCCCGGTAGTTCCCGGGTGGTTTTCCGGGTGCCTTTCCGGACTCGGGATCGATTAGCATGGTTTTTCCGGAAATGCGACCCATCCCTGCTCGCTGGAGGGCGAACCGTTGTACCGGGAGGGTCGAATCATGGTCGGGCCTTCGGCATTCGGTTAGCATGGAAGTAACGCCCCCGGCGATTCCTGACAGACTTTTCAAAGCACGGACTCAATAGCGATGTCGAATCGACTCAATCACGCGACTGCGATTCTCGCGGTCGGATGCGCTTTGGTCACGGTGGCTCTTTCCGCCACGGCCCAGGAAAACCCAGTCAACCCGGCGGACCAGCAGACGATCCAATTCAAGTCGTTTTTCAAGGTCGAATGGCGGGAAATCATCGAGTATTACGCCGATCAAGCCTCGCTGTCGTTGCAATTCGTCGACCAGCCTCCCACGGGGACTTTCGATTATCAGTCCGATCGGGTCATGACGTTACGGGAAGGACTGGACTTTCTCAATCAGATGCTCATCCAGCACGACCGCGTGCTGGTCCGCAACAACGACTTGCTCATCCTTTACGACGTCGCGCGGGGAATCCCCGATGACATGATCCAAACCGTCTCGGCGGACGAACTCGACCAGCGTGGCAAGTACGAAGTGCTTAACTGCAATTTCGACATCACCGGACTTCAAGGCGACGAGTTGCGAAACCAGATCGAACCGATCGTCTCCGAACACTACCGTCGCAAACTGGCGGTCATTCCCGCCGCCAACGTCCTGATCGTCCAGGAGATCGGGCACCGGCTGCGTTTCATTCGCGACCAGATCATCAAGCCGGCGATCAAATCACGCGGCCGCAACGACTGGGACGTCAGCCAAATTACCCTCCAGCACGTGTTGCCCGAGGACGTGCTGGCTCACGCCGCGGCGATGGGAATCCGTCGTGATACGCTTTCCACCGAGGATAACACACTTACGCTTTCCATCAGCCCGTATGAAAACCGGATACTGGCAACCGGTGATCCCGAACAAATCAGCCGCTTTCAGCGGATCGTGGAAGCCGTCGACGTTCCGCTGGGTGACGACAACAGGCCGCCGCGCGAGCCGCCTTATTTCCTGCGATACACGGTGAAGGGCGAAGCTCTAAAAATTCACCAGATTCTGCAAACGCTCCTCGCCGGCAGCCCCGACGCACGCATCGATTATGACGAAGATTCCAACCAGATTTATCTCTACGGACGGACCGAAGACCACGAAAAGGCGTTGGAGGTTATCAACAAGACGGAAGGCAGCTCCGACGAACTGGCGGTCATCTGGCTCAAGGAGGCCGAAGTCGAGGACGTGATCGAAACGATTGAAAAACTCTTCCGCCAAACCGATCCGGAAAACCCGGTCGGACCGGTTCTTACCGCCGAAACACAAAACCGCCTGATCGCTCGAGGCAAGCCCAACGACGTCGCAATGGTTCGCAAAATCGTCGAGGAAATTGACATCCCGTGGAAGTCGGCGACATCCCAGTCCACAAATCGATTCCTTTCGCTTGACGGTACGGACCTCAATCGCTCAATGAACCTGTTGGAAAACATGCTTCCCACGTTGGGACTGGAGAACCAGATTCAAGTCATCCAGCCCGACCAGCGGAATCGGTTCTATAACCACGATCGGCAGATTTTTGAGATCATCGGCGGCCAATCAGGGAATCCAATGCCGGAATTGCCGCTGCCTCAGATTCCTTCCCCGGAAGGGATCGACGGCGAACCTGAATCCGTAAACCCCGATCCGTCTGATCCCGAAACCGAACGGTCGAACCAGTCAAGCGACAACCGACCGAAGGGAAGTGTAAAAGCGATGCTGGCAAGTTTTCCCCGCACGGGTGACGGGATCGTTCGGCCCGCGCCGCAACAGGAGGAAAAGAAAAACGGAACGGGCCAGTCGAGTGACGAAATCGATTCGCCCTCCGATTTGCTTGCCGACGAGGAAACCGAAACGCAAACCGTTCCCGGTGCGCCGATCACCATTCGCATCACCGATTATGGTATCGGACTCGAATCCGACGACCTGGAAGCGCTCGACAAGATCGAGGACCTCATCTATCAGAACCTTGACGTGAATTCGGGCAGCGAGCGGATCGCGATCTTTCTGCTCAAGTATCTCACGGCGACCGAGGCCAAGGATCAACTTGAAATGTATCTTGGAATTTCCAGCGGCGGCGGCGGAGGAAGCGGCGGACCACTCGGCAATTTGATGGGTGGAATGCTCAACAATGCCCTTGGCGGCGAGGCCGGAGGAATGCTCGGCGGATTGCTCGGCGGCGGCTCGTCAAGTGCATCCAGCGAAGGCGTCTTTGTCACGGAAGGCACTGTCTCGATCGTCGCTAACGTCAACAACTATTCACTCGCCGTCAGCGCAAGTCCGGCCGACATGGAACTCGTTCGCCAGTTGATTGATTTCATGGACCAGTCCGAAGCGATGCACAATCCGAATCCCGTTGGCGAAACGCGAATCATTCACGTCCAGTATCAGGATGTCCTCAAGGTCGAGGAAATGGTCAAGAAGAATCTCAGCGAACTGCTTGCCAGCACTGAGCAGGCGGGGGGTGCGAACCCGGCTGAACAGGCCCAGCAGCAAGTCTTGCGAGCCATCCTCGGAAACCGGGGGCAGGGAAACGGCAGCGGTGCTGCTGAAGCGGAACCTCCCAAGGCCTCGCTCAGCGTCGATGAGAAAAACTCAAGTCTCGTCGTGACCGGTCCGCGCTTTATTTACGACCAGATTCTCTTTCTCGTCCGTCAAGTCGACGTTCCCCGAAGCGGACCGCCAAACGACGTTGTCATCGTACCGCGTGGCAACATCGATCCCAATCAACTGGTCGAAATGCTCGCGCTTCAGTTCCCCGACAATATCCGGGTTATTGATTCAAACGCGACGGATGGGACCGCGACGGCAACTTCGGACGCCAATGGACAGCGTCAACCGGGAACGATGGTCCAGGGCAACCCCGCCGCAAATCTTGAGGCCCTGCAGCAGATAATGCGTCAGCAACGGGGCAACCGTCGCGGAAGCGACCGAGGAGGCGACCAGGGTGGGGACCAGGGAGGCGACCAGGGAAGCGACCAGCGCGGAAATGACCGCGGCCAAGGCGGTTTCCGCCAGCCTCCCGGCAACGTTAATCCCGGAGGCGGTGGCGATCGCCAGGGAGGCGGCAATCGGGGCGGAAGGTAAACCACCGACTCCTCCTCGGTGTTAATTGGTGCATCCGCGGATGGTTAATCTTTCCGCGAATCGCAAACTTCTAAATCGCCCCTCGGACCGGAATCCCACCGGTCTCTGTTGACATTAGTCGTTGTCCTGCCTACACTTGCGCCGATTCGACGCAGCGAAAATCACCCATTTCGCCCAAAACCCCAATGACTCGATGACGAAAAAGGAAATTGTCAAAACGATCGCCGACGAGATCGGGCTGACTCAGCTCAAGACCCGCGAAATCGTCCAAAAAACCTTTGATGCAATCATCGAGACGTTGGTGACGGAACGCCGCATGGAACTGAGAAATTTCGGAGTCTTCGAGGTCAAGAAACGAGGGTCTCGCAGGGCGCGAAACCCGAAGACCGGCGACGATGTCGTTGTCCCCGAGAAATTCGTTGTCTCTTTCAAACCGGGCAAGGAAATGGAAGCCCGCGTTCGACAAATGGAATTGGCGGAGCGGCGCAAGAATTCCGTCGCCAAACGCGGTCTGCCGGGCGTTGGAGGCGAGTTTTCCCTCCCGGGCAGCGACGAATTGGCAACGGAATGAGGCTGGTCGTAAAGTGCCACTGCGACGCTCGGCTGGAATTTTTGGAGCGGTGTCGCTCGCCAGCGATATACTTCAAGCAGTCACGTAAATCGCGGTGTCGTTTCGTGTCGTTTCCCCTTCAGCCATCAGGTCTCCGCAATGCCAGTTGTTCACAATCCGTTTCGCAAGTTGCCATCGGTCAATCAGTTGCTGGAAAGCCCGCAATTGAAGTCCCTTATCGACACGGCCAATCACAATGTTGTCGTCAGTGGCGTGCGCACTTTCATGGACCGGCTCCGCGACCAGATTTCCACGGCGGCCGGTGACGTTCACATTCCCACCGCCCTCGAGCTCGCCGAGCGAATCGCGGTATGGATCAAGCGCGAGGACGAGGCACCATTGCGTCCGGTGATTAACGCGACGGGAGTTATCCTGCACACGGGCCTCGGGCGTGCTCCGCTGGCCGACGAGGCTATCGGCGCGATGAACGCCATGGCCGCCGGCTATGCGAGCGTCGAGATTGACCTGAAATCCGGGAAGCGGAGCCACCGCGACCTGGCGGTCAAGCGCCTGTTGTGCGAGCTGACCGGTGCCGCCTCGGCGACGGTCGTTAACAACAACGCGGCGGCGACAATGCTGACGTTGTCGGCACTCGGAGCGGGGAAGGAAGTCGTCGTGTCGCGCGGCGAGCTGGTTGAAATTGGCGGCAGTTACCGGTTGCCCGACGTGATGGAATGCAGCGGCGCCCGGTTGCGCGAAGTGGGAACAACCAACAAGACGCGGTTGAGCGATTACGAGTCGGCGATTGGGGACGATACCGGCGCGATACTCCGGGTCCATCCGAGCAATTTTCGCGTCGTCGGGTTCACCGAATCAGTTTCACTGCCGGAACTGGTCAAACTTGGAAAGGCCCGCAAGCTGCCCGTGATCGACGACGTCGGGTCGGGCGCGTTAATTGATTTTTCAGAGTTCGGACTTCGCGACGAACCGGTCGTGAGCGAAAGCATACGCCAGGGTGCCAGCCTTGTCCTTTTCAGCGGTGACAAGCTTGTTGGCGGTCCGCAGTGCGGCATTATCGTCGGCGAACATGAACTGATTGAACAAATCAAGCGCCATCCGATGACACGGGCGATGCGGGTGGACAAGCTCACGCTTGCGGGACTGGCGGCGACCCTGCGGCTCTATCGCGATCCCGGGCAGGCTCGACGCTCCATTCCGCTACTGTCAATGCTGTCGATTTCGACGGAAAATCTGCGGCTTCGCGCCGAACGAATCGCCACCCAGTTGTCGGCCTCCGACAACATCGCGGCCGCCGAACCGGTGGCTGGCACGTCGACTCTCGGCGGAGGAAGCCTGCCGACTCAATACCTGGAAACGTGGTGCGTCGCGTTGACGCCCTCCGGTCAAACCGTCGACGAACTGGCGAGCCGGTTACGAAACGGCACTCCAGCGATCTTTGGGAGAATCCAAAACGACCGGTTGCTGCTCGATCTTCGCACAGTCAGCCCGCGCCACGATACAGCGCTTGCCGACGCCATTGGCGGCACCTCCGCGCGTGCGAGCCAGACTTCCGCCGAACCGGAATTGGCAGACTAGTGCCTTGTTACAGCCTGGTTTTAATTCAGTCGCTGGGAGGGGGCGGCAACTGCGGCATTCCGTACCAGATCGCGGGCGTATAGGTTACCTGGACCGGTCCCATGATGTGTCCCGGCAAATAGTTCCAGCCGAGCGTCAACCAGCCGTTTTCCGCGACGCATTCAACGAGTCGCGCGTCGGTCAGTCGCTGGCGGAGTTCGTCGTCACCGATATTCTCGACGGGGATCAGGTGCGGCGGCAAGTCAATCGCGCTTTCCGAGGGGTCATCGCCGAGCGCCTTGTCGAAGTTGTCTTGCAGGAATTGGCGAAAGATGATGGCGTCCGGATCGAGCGTCTTCCCCGGTGCCGGCGGGAACGTAAAGTCAACCTTGGCGCGGCTCGTTCGCACCAGTTTCAACTGGCCGTCAACGTCAACGATCCGGTATCTCAGTGAGATATAAAGCGGATCGGTATAGCGGCGGTTTTCGTCGCGAAATTCCTTGCCGTAAATCGTTACGACCAGTTCGTTGTTGTCAAACTCGATCTGCACCGGACGACCATCCTCAAAGAGGATCGCCCACCGACGTTCGTCTTCGGGAGCAGGGACGACCAAGGCACCGCTGGAAAGGCCTTCCGCCAATCGCGAGAACTGCCAGTTCTGTACCAGGCGATCTTGTACAAGCGGTGCAATCAGGTTGGACACAAACGATTCGTGAAGCTGCAACCGAACGTCCGCCGGGATCGCCGCGCGATCAGCCGGCGACGGAGCGGCGAGACGGTTATCCCCTTCCAGCACTCCGCCGACATTCAATTCTGAGTCGGTCGAGGTCACAAAGAGGCGTGGAAGGACGAACGGGTCGACCATTTCGACCGGACCTTCAATCGGCCCCTCCTCGCTTTCGGCAAGAATTTCCGAAAACTTTCGGCGAAACTGGTTCAGCTCCGCCAGCAATTCGACGCGGCGACTCCGAAATGAATCGACCTGAGTGAGGCCGTCGTCGAGAGCTGCGTCAGTTTCCGTTGTAAACTCGTCACGCACGCGCGCCTGGGCTCGAGTCGATGCGATTGCCTCGGCGTGCGCCTCCCTCTCGCTGAAGCGGCGAAAGGCAATTCGCTCGACCAGCGGGATGCAGTTGGTCCCTCGAAAATCCGTATTGAGAGTGGCCCATGCATTGACGGGAAATACCGAGATGTTGCCAATGTTGGCCGCGATATCCCGGTTGGCGGCCAATGCACCGGTTGTGCTGGTGTACGCCGTGACCGGTCCCTCTTTGGTGGATGCCTGGGATTCCACCGAACCGGCAAAATTCAGGCGGATCACCGCGCTGTAGGGGTGATTCAGAAAATCGAAAGAGACCTGGCCGGTCGTGGACGACCAGCCCTGTGCCCGACTGCCGAGGACAACCTCGTCGACGTGGTCGATGTTGGACACCGGCCGAACCGAAATCCTGTTAACGAGCGATTCCTGAACAGTGAGCCGAAGATTCGGATGACTGTAAAGTCGTCGCGTGGCCGTGCGAAATCCTCCTGATTGCTTCCGGTCCTCGAGCATTCCCGCGAGCCGTCCAAGTTCGGCCTGAAACAATCGCGACGAGCGTGCGTCAGCGACGCTCCCTTGCGCAAAAACGCCGCGCCGTCGAATGAGATTGTCGCGAAAGACCTGCAAGGCACGTGTCGTCTGGCCAATCAGGTACGCGGTAACCTGCTGTTCGAATCCGGCGATCGCTCGCTCGGCACGGCTCATCAACGTCGTGGGATAGTCGCCCGATGCGAACGCAAAGCGCTGTCGCGCGGCACCGAGTTCTCCGCGCAACGTGTTCAGTTCCCGATTAAAATCCTGATCCCCACCCCCCGCCGGATCATCCGGCAGACCGCTGATCTCGAGTCCAAATCCGAAATCAACCAGGCGGGCAACGAGCGCCGGTAAACCGAGACGCTTGTTGAAGTAATGACGACCGTAATAGGACAGCGATTCCTCGTGCAATGCATCCAGTTCGGCGAGCGCCTCGACCACCTTGTCCCGCTCGCGCGACAAGTCCGACCGCGAGACCGCTTCCAGCTCGCCTGACAGGCCGCCGAGAAATTCCGGTACGCTAGTGCCATTGGCGGAATCGAGCGCATCGACATGCACGGCAAGCGCGCGCTGAACATCGCGCAACGAGTCCGGTAATTCAGGAACCGCACTGAGCGCCGCTAGCGACGATTGAAACACGTAGGGATCGGCGGTGAATCCACGCGCCGATTCCGTCTCAAGCTGGCGAATACCGAACTGATCGCGAATTGCATCGGACTCGGTGCTGTCGCCCAGTTCGAATTGCGCCTGGAGCACGGCCAAATAGAGATCGTCGGCTGTGTTTTGGCTCCATGCGCAGGGAGCCGTCAGAAAGAGGAACGAGAAGATTATCGTGGCGCCCACAAGGGGGCGGGTGAACAGGTTTCGAAATTGGCGGTTCATGGGGTCAGTCCAGGTTGAGCGGGGCATTCAATCGACTCGGGGGAGTCCGTTACAAGATAGCGTTTGGAAAAGAAGTGCGTCGTGCTTCCGGGCATTTTGATTGCCGCACGGCAAGAAATCACGCTTTGGCCGTGAAAATATACCGGTTTGCACGGATTTTTTCGGGGTAGCGCCCTTCCGTATTCCCTGGTTGCCGGTCCGGTCCCCTTTCTGGCGATCGCCGATTTTTCTAGCATAAAGCCGATGTCGGCATTCGACGGCATCCCTGATTGGCGGTAGCAATCGCCTTGCCAGCCGCCCCCCGCGGACGACTTAAGGAGCCCCATTTCGATGAGCAACGACAATCTTCAGGATCGCGGCAACGCCATGGAGGAGTTGTTTTTTCACAATCATGACAAGCAACTGATCGCCCGAATGCGCGCGGAGCTGGAGGCAAAGGAAAGCCGCGAAGCACTTGCCGCCGCAACCGGAATCAACGACGAGAGCGTGCTGAACCAGCTTGTCCAGCAGGGAATTGGTAGCGAGACGCTTGCCACCGTCGGCTTGATTCCTCTGGTCGCGGTGGCCTGGGCGGACGGAAAAATGGATGCTCAGGAACGCCATGCGGTGCTTCGCGCGGCCGAGGAAGCCGGGATTTCGAAAGGCCAGGCAAGCCTCGACGTCTTGCAGCAATGGCTCAACCACAGGCCCGAAGCGCAATTGCTCGATTCGTGGAAGGCCTACATCCGGTCGCTTTGCGCGACGCTCGATCGGCCCGCCGTGGAGCAACTCAGAAACAGCATTGTCGGACGGGCCAGGAAAGTCGCCCAAAGCGCTGGCGGATTTTTGGGAGTTGTCGGGACGATTGACAAGTCAGAGAAAAAACTCCTTGACGAACTCGAACGCGCGTTCGATGCGTGAAGCGATTGGACCGGTTGTGCCGGGTTGCGCGAGTCTGGGAAAGGTTTTCCGGGTTTTTGTTCTCGGTCGACTTTAGTTAAAATCCGTTCGGCGACGATGCAGCGTGCGTGAGGGCTGGTCTTGCCACCGCGGACGACCCGCCCTTGTCCCCAATAACCCCTACGTTGTTTCCGTACAGGTCCGCCCATGGTTGCAGCCGTTCCCCACTATTGTTTGGTAACTGAAGTACGCTCCCCCGGAAACGTCGCGGACCCGTCGGGGTCGTGGCGATTTCTTTTGCGGAAACTGGACGGCTCCGAGGCCGTTGAGGTATCGGCCACGGAACCGGGATTTCGCGGCGAGCGGCTGCAATTGCTCGCCGTCATCCGCGGCCTTGAAGCGATCGGCCAGCCCTCACACGTGACGCTTGTCACTCCGGGAACGTGGATCAGCCGGGGGATTCGCCGCGATATCGACACGTGGCGCGAAATGAACTGGATGTGGGAACGCTTCGGTGAACTTCATCCAGTCAAGCACGCCGACCTGTGGCGGCGACTCGATCGGGCCTTGCAGATTCATACGGTCCAGTGCCGCTCGTGGCGCGTGGCAAGCGAACTCGCGAAAGGCTTCCAGCCGGTTGTCGAACGCCCCAATCGTGCCGCGGCGGATCACTTTCCCTCGACTCACCGCTGGAGCCGTTACGGTGATCGACTTGCGGCAACATGGGGACGCCTTGCAAAGCGCGTTCGCCCTGAACGCTTGAATGATTCACGGTCAGGTGAAATGCGGCTCGCTGGACAATTTGCACGTTGATTCCCCCGATCCCGTTGACCGGGAAGCCCTCGCGCCTCGCCATGAAGACCCGAACCGTCCCGTCGCTTTTCAGCGATTATGACCTGTACCTGTTCGGCGAAGGGAATCACCACGACCTGTACCGCTTCCTCGGTGCGCAAGTTCGCACGGTCGACACAATCGAGGGAGTCAATTTCGCGGTTTGGGCACCCGCCGCCCGTCGGGTCTCGGTAACGGGATCCTTCACGGACTGGAAGACTCCCGGCATCCGCATGTCGCCAGTCGCGGAATCAGGAATCTGGGAATGCTTTGTTCCCGACTGCCGCCAGGGCGACCTGTACAAGTATCAGGTCGAAACGCTGACCGGCCAGAAAATTCTCAAGTCCGATCCATGCGGCTTCGCGGCGGAAGTTCCTCCCCGCACCGCCTCGCGCGTTGAGGACCTGTCGACCTTTCAATGGAACGACGACGCCTGGATTTCGCGCCGGGGGAAAACCGATGCGCGGGACCAGCCGATGTCCGTCTACGAAGTGCATTTGGGAAGTTGGCAAACGAGTAACTCGCGCGAGAACGGCTGGCTCAATTATCGCGAACTCGCCCATCGGCTGGTCGAGTATTGTCGCGGACTTGGCTTTACGCATCTCGAACTGATGCCGGTGTCGGAACACCCTTACACGGGCAGTTGGGGATACCAGACGCTTGGATATTTCGCGGTGACAAGCCGCTACGGCACGCCGGAAGACTTTATGTACTTCGTCGATCATTGCCACCGCAATGGACTGGGCGTGATCATTGACTGGGTTCCCGCTCATTTTCCCCGCGACGGCCATGGACTGATGCGTTTCGACGGCACGGCCCTCTATGAACACGCGGACCCGAGGCAGGGCGAGCATCCCGACTGGGGAACATTGATCTTTAATTACGGACGCAATGAAGTCCGCAACTTTCTCGTCGCGAACGCCTTGTTCTGGTGCGATCGGTATCACATTGACGGGCTGAGGGTCGATGCCGTCGCGTCGATGCTGTACCTCGATTACAGCCGGGGTGAGGGGCAGTGGCTTCCCAACCGCTACGGTGGCAGGGAGAACCTCGAAGCAATCGATTTTCTCCGACAGGTAAACGAACAGGTTCACTCGCAATGGCCGGGCGTCTTGACCATCGCCGAGGAATCGACGGCGTGGCCCGGCGTTTCGCGTCCTGTCGAAGAGGGCGGACTCGGTTTCAGCCTGAAATGGAACATGGGCTGGATGAACGACACGCTGCGTTACATTCATCAGGACCCGGTGCATCGCCGGTTTCATCACGATGAACTGACGTTCAGCATGGTGTACGCGTTCAGCGAACGATTCCTCCTTCCGTTTTCCCATGACGAAGTCGTTCATGGCAAGGGTTCTCTTATCGATCAGATGCCGGGTGACGTCTGGCAGAAATTTGCCAACCTGCGGTTGCTCTTCACTTACATGTGGGCGCATCCGGGCAAGAAGCTGTTGTTCATGGGGGGCGAATTCGCCCAGTGGACCGAGTGGACTTGTGAAAAGGCGATCGACTGGGACTTGCTGCAAGAGCCGTATCACCACGGAATCCAGCGACTGGTGGGCGATCTCAACCGGTTGCTCGCCAATGAAGCAGCCTTGTACGAGCTGGATTTTTCCGGCGAGGGATTTCGGTGGATCAACTGCCACGATTACACCGGGAGCACGCTCGTATGGCTTCGACGAGCCCGCGATCCCGACGATCACCTCGTCATTGCGTGTAACTTCACGCCCGTTCCTCGCGCCAACTATGCCGTTGGAGTCCCTCGTAAAGGTGCCTGGCGGGAGCTCTTCAATTCGGACTCAAGTCATTACAACGGGACCAACACGGGCAACCAGGGAGAGATCAAGTCGATCGCGACGCCGCGCGACGGTTTTGCTCACAGTGTTGAATTCATTCTGCCGCCGCTGGGCGCTGTGATTTTCGCCCCCGCCGACCGGTAAGCCGGTTGACCGTGCGTCGCCGCCAGTTTCTCCCAGAGTTTCGCCAGCACGGAAGTCGCGGAACGCGCAATTCCAGTGCCACTTCGATCGTAAGCCAACTGGCTGTAGAGTGACGCAAGCGACGCCGTTTCGGTCGCCATCGAAGGGAATTTCCGGCCGATAGCCCGCGCAAACTCGATCGCCGTCTGGTCGGGGTGCCGCCCAATTTTTTGTTCGCCAGCCCACGCCTCCAGCGCGCGAAACGTGTACTCGATGGTTTGACCGGCGGGCCAGCGATCGGCGGTGCCCGACGCAAAAGGGTTTTGAAAACTTGCGAATCCGGGATGCGTCGGACCGGCATGTTTGTCACCCGACTGAATTGCCGGCCCTTCCCGCGCTTTCTCCCGACGACGGTTGAACAATCGGTTCCAGAAGTCCGCCATCTCGGCAAGGAAAGAGCGAATCCACGGCCCGATCCGGTCGCGGTATCGCACCGAGTACCAGAGTATTGCGAGAATCGCCGCGAGCCAGAAAAGCCAGCGAATCAACTGGCCCACACCGCTAAACCAGTTCGATCTTTGCGTTTTTTCCCGTGGCTTGGCACCCGACCTGCCGGAACTTGAGCGGTTGCCCGCCGCGTTCCGGTCGCGAGGTTCCGATTTCTTCACGTTACCCGAATCACGCTTTCCCGGCTCGTCTGACTTCTTCGCGTCGCTCTTTTCGTCGGGAGAGTCACCCGACTTGCCTTCGTCTGGTTTCATGTCCGCCGGTTCGGATTTCCCTTCACCTTGCCGCTTTTTGTCACCCGACGAGTCGTCCTTCTTGTCCCCCTGCCCTTCCCCTTTTTTGTCCGCTGGCGAGGGTTCCCCTTTCTTCCCCGAGGAGTTTTTCGAGTCGCCCTTTTGGGAATCTTTCGATGAGTCGCCGGAGGACTTCTTCCCACCCCCGCCCTCGGAGGACTTTGAATCGGAAGTCTTGCCTCCTCCCTCCTTGCCGCCCGACGATTTGCCACCACTTTCCTTGCCACCTTGCGAATCGACCTTTGGACCCGATTCTCCCGCGCGTTGATTGCCCCCCTGCCCGTCCGCTTCGTCGTCGTTGTCACCGCGTTCGTCGCGCGACTGGGGACCGGAATCGATGTTCTGGTTTCCACCACCTTCGTCGCTTTGTTGACCGTCGCGCCCGAATGAAACGCTCGACGACTCAAGACCAGGACTGAAAAAATGGGGAATCAATCGGCCGAGCGAGTATTCGGGAACGGGGCGAGGCAGAATCCAGGCGGCACCCGTTACACCAATTGCCAACAACCCGCCCACGAGAATCCAGCGGTGCGCGACGCGACCTGGAACCACGGCCTCATGCCGCGCCAGGTAACGATGCAGACCGTTGATGCTCGAAAGCATCAGCAACCCCAGGAGCGAGGACGTATAGATAAAGAAGTAACCCGCCACGGCGGAATGAGCCGCGTCGTCTCGCACCGGCATGAACAATTGCCCCAGTCCGAAAAACGGCAAGCCCCCAAGAAGAAAATAAAACGCCCACAGACCGGGCGTATTTGGCTGGCGGCGGGCAAGGAAAAGTCCCTTGATCGTCTCCCAACCTGTCGTGCGATCCTTTTTCGCCTGTACTTCGGCTGGATCGGAGTTGTCAGTGCGCTGCCGGTCGTCGACGTCACCTTCCCTGGCGTTTCGACGAACTTCGCGGTATCGGGTAACGCGGTCGATCGCCAGGTCGATCATCCCCTGGCCAGTCGCGTCACGCGACTTGTCAATGAACGTGCAATCCCACGTCAGTCGTCCCGCGCACCACCAGACAAAGGCCAGCAACGCCGCAAGGCCGACCGGGTTCCCGCCCATGAACTGCGACGCGACCATTAACGTCGCGAAGGCAAGGCCGAATCCGTATATCGCGGCCCGCTCTCTCCCTTCCTCGATCGAAATACGACTTGTCAATACCGCGGCAAAACTGAATAGTCCAAATATCCACTTGCAGCGACCGACAAGCGGTCCGGAATAAAAGACCTCGATCAGAAACCACGCGATGCTGCCCGTGACGAGCATCGTCAGCGCGGGACCCGCCACCTGAACGGTGAGCGTTCCAATTCGGTTGGTCGCCGCGTCGGGGCGAACGCCGGTAACCGGCGATTCTCGAACCATTGCCTGGTGCGTGATGGAACGCTACTTGATGGGACGTTGATAATGAAAGTCAAATCTCCCATAGCGGGAGTTTGACTGATCCATTGTAGCTGAATGCTGGCCGACGGCCGGAAACTGCTGTAGAGCGAATTGCCAATTCGCTGTTGCCTAACGATAGATGGGTTGGCCCGGGGTGGCGGTTCGTTCCGGCAGGTTTTGGGCGTCGCCATCGACCGATTGATGAATTCGCGCGAGGTCCGACGCATTTTCGAAACTCAGCAAGTCCAACGCGCCACCGCCAGGATCGACCAGCATCCCGGCGATCTTCCAGCCGTTTTCCTGTCGCCGCATCGTCCACGTCAGCGTCATCCGCGCATCGGGGTCGACCGGGTCGCGAAAGTGGCAATCCACCAGGGCGATCTGGCGCTCGCCGGTGGCGTACCGCGCACCGGAAACTTCAAAGGTCATGGCACCACCGCCAGGCGCATCGAGTTCAAGATTCGCCCGTTCGGTCGCCAGTTGCGCCTGGTCGGTTAATAGTTGACGCGCCTCAAAACGTTCGCCGTTTTCAAGCAGTCTCAGGAACTCGCGGCAAACATCCTCGGCGGACGATTCCACGGTCAATCCCGCCGCATCCGGAACGGGTTTCGTTTTCGGGCGAGAACCCGGCATCGCCGACTCGGTCAGACTTGCAGGTGAAGGCACCATCGGATCACTTGTGGGAACGATGCTCGGTGAGCGGCGGGAGGGACCCGTCAAATTCGATTTCTCGTTCCCTTGAGATTGTTTCGAGTGTTTCGATGATGTCTTGCTCCGGCCAGTCTCTGAGGATGGGTGACACCCGCTCAACGCAAGTGCAACGATGATCGACAATGAAAGAGTTTGCTTGATCACTATTTTGTTTTCATCGACGACCCCGGAAGGCCATCCTGCGGGTTCTGAATCGGGAGGGGGTTTTTTCGGGCCTGGAACGGCGCGCGATTGTTCCAGGCCGCCAATCGCAGGTCAAGATCGATCTCCCCAAGACAAGCTGGCGTTGGTTTGCTACCATCCCGTTTGACCCCTTCAGGATCGGTCGATGAACAATCGGTTGGGGCAATCTTGCCCTAACGCCGCGGCTGGAAGCCACAGCCACGGTCAATGTGTGGCTGGGGCATCTTGCCACAGCACAGCGGCGGGAAGCGGCAGCCACGGTCCCATGCGAAACTCATTTCTTGAGCGATCCCACCCTGAAAACACCGTGAACCAGATCGCCGCCAAATCGAGACTCATGTTGACCGGGACGACCTTTTGGTCGTTTCCATTGGCCATGATTCTCGTTGGGCATTTCATGGTCGATGTGTGTGCCGTGATCGTTCCGTCGTCATTGACGGTCATTGAACAGCGGTGGTTTCTTGGCGATCTTCAATCGGCATGGCTGCTGGGAGTCGGTTCGCTGGCTTCGGGTCTGGCCCAGCCCATTTTTGCGTGGATCAGCGACCGCACGAACAATCGGCTTTATGGCGGTCTGGGGCTGCTGGTGGCGGGAGTCGTAATTGGATCGATTGGCTGGGCACCCAATGCCATGTGGCTTTTTGTGCTGTACATGATTGGAATGATGGGCAGCGGCATGTTTCACCCGATTGCCGCGTCGACGATCGGAGCGCTTAATCCACTGCGCCGCGGCCACGCCGTGACGCTGTTCTTTATTGCGGGCATGATCGGCGGGGTGACGGGTGCCACATTCGCACCGCGATTGCTTGTTCTCGAAAACGGCTTTTGGCTGCTTGCGCTGTTGATTCCACCAGTGATCGTCGTCGCTTGTATCCTCCATGCCCTGATTCGCGGCATTCCCCATCGCACGGTGTCCAACGTCGCGGCGATGGATGACCACGGATTCGCGATTCCGGTTCGAGAGGACTGGCGAACGGTCGCGTTGCTGTACGCCGCCGCGGCAACGCGATTCACCGTCAATCTGGCCCTTTTGTTTTTGTACGCGCGATGGATGGAACGATGGGTGGCACTGCACCATACCGGGATGGCAAGCGCGGACGTGGCGCGTCTGGCGGCGCCGGGAGTGGGAAACCTGATTGCCTTTACCATGGCCGGAATGGCCGCGGGTGGATTAACTGCCGGGACGTTGATTTCCGCCGGGCGTGAAAAATGGCCGCTGGTACTTTCTCCGATCCTCTTCGCGCCGGCGATTGCCTGTTTTCCCTATGCGGACGCGGCGGTGGTCAATGTCCTCGCGTTTTTCGCGGGTGCCGGATTCGCGGCGATGGTCCCCGTAACGCTTGTCGTGGCCCAGCGGCTGTTGCCGTCGCGAACCAGCCTCGCGTCGGGACTCATGCTGGGCGGTGCGTGGTCGGTGGCGATGCTCGGACCCGTCCTCGCGGAACGTCTGATTCGTGTTGCCAGTCTTGAGTTTGCGTTTCTCGTAACCGCGGCTCTGCTGGCCCTTTCGGGTGTGATACTCTTGCCGGTGAAGTCGGCTTCGATCGGTGACCCCGCGGCGACCTGAGGCGGGAACGGACGATTCATGGCGCTGACGAAACAGCAAGAACAAACGATCGACGAGGTCGTCGCGCTGCTCGATCCCGGACAACGGCTGTTTGTCGTCAGCGGTGCGGGGATGTCGGCTGAATCGGGTTTGCCCACGTATCGGGGAACCGGCGGACTGTACAATTCCGGCCGCACGGAAATGGGAATGTCGATCGAGGAGTTGCTTTCGGGCCAGACGTACCGGCGTGACCCGCGACTGACCTGGAAGTACCTCGGTGAGATTGGTGTGGCTTGCGAAGGCAAGACGTTCAACCGCGGCCACGAAGTCCTCGCGGAAATGGAATCCTCCTTTGCCGACTTGTGCGTCCTCACGCAAAACATTGACGGGTTTCACGTCGCGGCCGGTTCACGGAACGTGATTGAGATTCACGGCGACTTGCACAACTTGCGGTGCGAGGAATGCGGGTTGCGCAAGTCCGTTGCGCGGTTTTCGGAGATTGTAGTCCCACCGCATTGCGAGAGGTGCGGTGCGATTCTGCGGCCCGACGTCGTATTGTTTGGCGAGATGTTGCCGGTGGAGGCCGTTGAGCGCCTTTCGCGGCAATGGCTTGCGGGCTTCGACGTCGTCTTTTCGATCGGGACCTCCAGCTACTTTCCGTATATCGCCGAGCCGGTCTGGCACGCGGCGGACCGTGGAATCCCGGCCGTTGAGATCAACCTCGATATCACGGAAGTGACCCATTGTGCGACGCATCGATTGGACTTGCCGGCATCGGTCGCGCTGACGGAAATCTGGAAGCGGTTTCAGGACCGCACGCGATAGGACGAAATGAAATTGGCGGTCACGCCGCTGGGTTCCCGTCAAGCTCACACGGCACACGGTCACCTGCGCGTGTACAACGGCCTTCCAGGGCCGTTGAATCCCAAGGCCGTTGAATCCGCTTGAGGACCCTTGGGCGTTTCGATCGACGGCCTTGGAAGGCCATCGTACGAGGCGTGCGAATCGCCGCATAACGCCCCGCTGGCGATCGATCTTGATGGGAACCGACGAAAAACCCGGGAAGCTGTAACCGATGATCCGGCTCTAAAAAGTACAATGACTGGGTGGCGAAGGGCTGTTGCCTTCCCCTCGCTCCCACAGACGACCGTGAGTGATCGACGGACGGTTGCACGAGTTCTCGAGAATTCACGGTCCAATTTCGTCAAGTGGTTTGCGGTGACTGGGCCCATGAACGTCGTTATCGTTACGTTGCTCGCGCGACCGCGAAAAAAACTCGAGGAGGTCGATTATTTCACCGGGTTCTGGCATCTGGTTCAATCGCTCAAGCGCCATAACCGGATCGTCCCGCCCATCGTCGTCATGAGTCCCGACCTCGACGCCCCGCCCAACGGTGCGGACCGCCTGGTTCGGATTGACGAGCGGATGTTCGACGGGATCGACATGGTGCAAATGGCGTTCGGCAAGTCGGTCTACTTCAAGCTGAACCTGTTTCGCCTGAATGAGTGCGGACTGGACGTCGATCGTGTTGTCTACTTTGACTGCGACATGATTGCGCTTGCGTCGGTTAATTCGCTGTGGGACCTGAATCGACTCAACGAGCACTCAATCCATGGAGTTCGCGAGTCCGCTGAACTGGGACTGACGAATCCCGATTGGCGGGGGCGGCTGAATGCTGGCCTGCTGGTCGTCAATCGGCCAATGCTCGACGCGAGAGTATTCGATACCATGATCGCGTTGGCGCGTTCCGGAAAAACTTACGACCACGGCGATCAGGGAGTGATCAACGCGTGGCTGACGGAATTTGACAAGTGGAGTGACGTCGGTGAGTTGCCGCCGGAATTCAACATGCCGTCGTGCGTGCGGACTCAAGGTGACTGGGAGAAGTTCGCGGGCCGCATCCGGTGCCTGCATTTTGCGGGCCCGCGCAAGCCGTGGCGGGATCGCCCGGACCACGAATGGCATCATCCGGAAACGCAACAGTTGTGGGATGACGAAGTTGCACACCATCGGCCCTTGCCGAAAAAAGGGCGTCCAGGACTTTCAAGTTCGCTTCATACGCGGCTTGTGCGGCTCGTTCAGCGTTATGAAGTCTGGAGAGGCAAGTAGGCGTGTCGTATCAGCGGCTTGCGGCAGTGCTGGTCGTCGCGCTGACGGGATCGGACAGCGTGCTGCGCACCCGATAGGTCCGCGAATCACCGTCGACTTCGATCACCACCTGGTCGTCAGTGATTTCGCGGACGGTCCACGTCAGATCGTCGAGTTCGAATGTTTCGCCAATTACCAGTCGATGAAGCTTGTCGTCCGGCTGACGCAACTTGATCCAGACTTGCCGTTCGCCCGCCACGTTCGTGGTGATTCCGGAGATGACGGCGTACCGCGCGTATTGGGGAAGTGGTTCCGGAGTCTCGACGATTTCCGGGGCCGGATCATCGACGCGAATCTGTAATGCCAGGTCCTGCGACTTGTTGGGCCAGCCGTTGTCGGTGACGCGGACGACGAAGCGGTGCGTCCCCTTGGCCAGCGGCGGCACGGTGAAGCTTGCGGACCCGTCGCCAGTCGGCGAGACTTCGGCGTTTGGTGTGGAGGTCTCGATGAGTTCGAATGTCAGCGGCGTCGCCTGTTCATCGTTTGCCTCAAGGGCGACGCGAATATCCTTGCCGGTTTCGAAATCGTGCGAATTGGAGGTGCTGAAAACGGGCGGCTGGTTGGGAGGTCCAAAAAGATTACGCCGCGTCACGACGTTGTGATATTCGTCGAGTGAACGAAGCATCTCCCCGCGCGGCGCGCCGGTGAATTCGCCTTCGGGTTTGGCGCTGCTGAGTACGGCGACTTCGATGTTGAGAGTTATTCGCAGTCGGCCCGTCGTCCGCGCGCGGGCTCCCTGTCCCGCAACTTCCGGCGTGAGCGTCATCCCGCTCAGCCGATGAAGCACCCGTGTCTGATAGAACCGGTAAAGGAATTCCGTCATTTGCCGGAGCGTTCCAGTGCCGGTCAGGGTAAATCCCTGCTTGACAAAAATCGTCTCGTCGAGGTTGTACTTGACGGACTGGTTGTAACCCTTGGCAACTGTGAAATTCGCATCGCCGAATGCTTCCTGGGAGAGTTCCGCCAGCCACGACTGGTAGGCATTAAGCGACTGGACGGAGTTCGACGGTGGACTTTCCTCGCGATAGACATTCCCGCGACGGATCGCCCGGTGCCCCCTCGCCATTCGCAAGTTCAATTGCTGCTGTTCTTGTTCAAGCGACTGGATTTGTTCGGCGCGGTCGGCCAGTCCGCCTCCCACATAAACGACGAGAAACATGACCAGCGCGATCGGCAACGCGCCAATCACCGTGGCGGCCATCAGTCGTTCGCGTTTGGAAAGCTTGCGCATCATGGCTGGTTGTCGTCGGTGGCGGGCCGAGTGCTCTTTTCGCTTCCTGATGGAGGAGCGACGGTCCGCGACGGCTGCCCGACCGATTCCACGTCAAACAGGGGGACCAGCAGGTTTTGATCGATGAGCCGACCGAACTGATCGTCGCCCGTCGGATTGTTGCGAACCGTATCGACGTCGATAAATGGCCGATCGAGAAGGTTTCGGTTGAGCGCTGCAAGCGTCTCCTGGTCGCTGACAACGCCCTTGGCGGCAATCAGTGCGTTTTTGATCTGGACCGATGCCGTTAATTGATTGAGCCGCGCCTCATCGGGGTCGGGAAAGAGCATACTGAGCTGGTACAGTTCCTCCAGCCAGTCAATTCCGCCCGCGCGCCACCGATCAACGACAGCAACACGATCCGCCTGTTGCTCAATGGTCCCCACCTCTTCAAGGAGGCTTTTGTTTTCATTTTCAAGGCGGGCGATTTCGGAATTGCGAAGGGCGAATATCCACCACAACCATGCACCGGCGAGTATCAAAACGGCCGCCGCGATCGAACCGCCGATCACCATCTTTCGCTGGTCCAGTTTCGGCTGGTTGGCGCGGCGCGGATTGAGAAAGTCGACCGCATGGTTTTCGCCGCCGGACGACTGGAGGATGCTGCCCAGCAACGATGCGAAGCCGTCGATTTGTTCGGGTTTCTCGAAATCGCCGCCCGTCGCGACCGCCTCGAAGGGATCAAAGAAGGTCGCCGGAAAATCAAATTTCGCGGCCAGTTCGTCGCGCAATTTTTGATGAAGTGATTCGCTGCCGCAAACGACAATTTCCCCGATTTCCTCGGCGCCGCGCTGATTGCTGGCCGCCGCGATCGTCCGCCGGATTTCGTCGGGGAGCCACGCGTCGAATTGTTCGTCCGAGTACGTGTCGGGGACTCGAACCGTTCGCGTCAGAACGACGTAATCGTCGCGAACGACCGAGATATCGGCTTGTCGCCAAAGCGGCTCGAGGATAACCCGGCATTTGTCGCTGGGACGGTGTCCGCGCAACAATTCCGCGGCCGCAAAGGGCCGCATGACGATATGCCGCAATTTCAGCCCCGCCAGTTCCACCGTCTCGCGAATCTTGCGAGCGCGAATTCCGGGGATCGCCATCGCCAGCACCGTACAGCCGCGCGGGCCATCGCTGATCGGCGCATAGTCGAGCAGCCACTCGTCGGTGAATGACGTAAAGTGATTCCGCGCCTGAAAGCGCACCAGTTCGGGAAGCTCTTCGGCCGGCACGGGAGGCAACTGCAACTCACGCATTTCGACGTCACCGCGAGCGAGCACGACCGTTGCGTCGCCGCGAGAAACACCGTACCGCTCAAGAATCGCCTTGAGCTTGTCGGCAAGTTGCGAAGTCGAGAGTCCGCTGACGTTCGCGTCCAATTCACCCGCACCGTTCAATAACACCGTGACGGCTCGATCAAAGCGGACGCGCCCCCTGCGGGCCTTGCCCATGGCGGCCACAGCCAGTCGGATGCGGTGCGAGTCCCAGTTGAGTGCGATGTGCGGCATCGGATCGGTTAACAGAAAAACGGGCAGATAAAGTCTAGTTCACGGCAATTGCAGTTCGGCACCCAGAATGTCGACCGAATATCCGCTTTGCAAGTGACTCTTGTCTCTCCAGAATAGTACGCGGGGGACCGGCAGGGTAGCGTCCAGAATCACCTCGGCGCGACTGGTCGCCACGCCGTCCTGGAAATACCCGACGACTTCGGCGCGATAAACGTCACCACCGGCACAAACGAACGGAGTCATCGCGCGCATCGTCGGCAGGTCGACAATCCCTTCCACCAGCAACCACGTCTCGTATTTCCGGTTGACGTCGGTCAGCGTTGGATCGTCCAGCTCGAACTCACGCCGCTGGAGAATCGCGGCCGCGATCTCCTCGGTCATTCCCGGAACGCCGTGGAGCAACTGGCGCGGCGTCTGCATCAGGTTCAGGCGACCCGGAATATTGTCACCGGAAACCGTTGTCAGGTTGTCCATGATCAACGGAAGCGTCTGGCCCATGTTGACCATGTTGACGGGCGAATCGAGGATGACCTGGACCGTTTCGCCATCCTCGTTCTGAGCGTCGGCGGTCGTTTGGGCGTCGATCAGTTCGATGACTTGCGAAAATGTGAATTCGGCCGGCAGGGTCACGTCGACGTCGACGAAACCGGTTTCAGGTTCGTCGGGGGGTTCGCCGGTAAAGGGGCCGTTCTGCCGGTAAGCAATAATAAAGTTCGACCATTCCTCGTTGAACACGCTTCGCAGGTCGTCGTACAACTTGCCAAGGTCCTCGGCGTTGAGGTTGATCCTTTCCAGTCCCGACGGGTTGAGATTGGACTCCTTGCTGTACAGGGTCAGGTAGTTGGCCCAGCCCAGTCGCAATTCCGGGGGGATCGCGCCAGCCGTCTCCGAGTATTCTTCCGCAAGGTCGAGCACACCATTGTGGTTGTCGTCGAGGCCAAAGAGCAATTGAGGAATGACGCCGCGCACCAGCAGCAACTCCTCAAGCGAGTCCATCGGTCCATTCTTTGGCCCGTACGGCGGATCGAGTCCCGCGTAGTACGAGTATTCAGTCCCGAACTCGCGCGCGTCGTCGTCCTCGTCCATCCAGTCGAGGATCGCGTCCGCGACCTCCTCGGTCATCAGCGGCAACGACATAAGCAATTGTCGCCCGCCGCCCGGCAGCCAGTTGTCGGCGTGGATCAGCGTATTGAGGTTCAGCCGCGACGACTCGTCGATCAGGCCAAAGCGGAAACCCTGCAAATTGCCTTCCGAATCGAGACTCGGAGCGATGATGGTGAAACGCCCGATCTCGTCGGGGCGCAGCGGATTAAGGCTGACCGGGATCGCCTGGAACTGGCTCGCGTTGTCCCACAGGCCTCCCAACTCGCGAATGGTTGCGTCGTCGTTCGCCAGCAGCATCCGCGTGAAATCGACGCCCGATTCGACCAGGTAGCGTGACTGGACGCGCCGCCCGCTGAGCAGCGTCACTTCGTTCTCGGTAATCATGAGGAGCGAAAACGTGTACGCCGACAACGACAGGACGATGATCGTCACCAGCACGACGAGCAGGATGAATGCGGAGCGAACGGCTCCAAACGCCGAATTTATCTTGCGCGAGTTTCCGGTGATTCGTTTCATCGGCTGCCTCCAGACGCGGAGGGGGCGGGCGCGGAGGCGGCGGGCGCGGGTTCTTCTTCCGGAAGGATTTCCGCGATCGGCAGGTAGACAACCGTTCGATAAGCCCGAGCGCCAGCAAGCTGTTGAGAAACGTCTTCCTCGCTGGTCCGCAGTCCCCGCAGTGGATCAACGACGATCGTCACTTCCACCGCCGGTGGAAAACCGCCCTCGACATCGGAATCCCACTCGGTTCGAAAGTCTTTCCCGTCAAAATAGCGAAACTCAATCGCCATCACTTCGCGGGCAATGATTCGGGTGTAGCCGCTCCCCGCAAGCGATCCCGCCACGTCGAGATTGAATGCCGCAACCGCCCGGTCGATCTCGCGGCGAAAGAGGCCGCCGCCCGGCGGCGGGGTCAATCCAATTTGCATCGCGTCCGTTTCCAGCGACTCGCTCGATGCGAACCAGGCAATCGTCTTGATGTCCGTGGGCAGGCTGACGGGTCCACTTAGTCCGAGAACGACCGGATTGTACTGGTCGATTCGCGGCAGGCGACTGATGTCCACCATGATCTCTGTCGAGTTGCCGTAAAGTCCGGGACGAAGCACTTCGGATTGTCCCGACGAAATATTTTGGGTTGCGGTCGAGGGGGCACCGCCCGCCGCCTCGCCTTCGTCCGGTACGGCACCCCCCGCGCCCGCGGCTCCGGCTAGCAGGGAAGGGTCGAGGGCGGAAGGATCGATCTGACTGAGGTCGGTTTCGCTAAGGTCGGCACCGCTGGCGATTCCGGCAATCGCCGCTTGCGAGACGGCGAGTTCATCGAGTCCCGTAACGTCAACCGGCTTGTATTGAATTGCGGCTCGCAGGTCGGAGGCGATCAGCATCAGCACATTGCGCGCGACCTGAGCCTGTTCGATGCGGACCTGTTGGCGCTGGAGAACGTTGACATTGAGATGGACCGCCGCGGCGATCGCCGCCACGACGAGTATCGAC
>JBGTFW010000294.1:0-22136 GCA_041747075.1 Pirellulaceae bacterium | reverse complement strand
CATGAAAGCAAGAATTTCAATCACCAAATCACTCGCGACAGGAATGACTCTAACAGCCCTTCTCGTCGCGACTTCCCCACAAGCCGCTGCCCAGACCGAGAAGAGTTTGTATGAACGCCTTGGCGGCGTCTACGCCATCGCCGCGGTTGTTGATCACTTTAGCGACGCGGTTGTGGAGAACCCGATCGTGGGTAAGACTTCCAGGAACCCTGCCCTGAGGGAATGGCGCACGAAGAACCTGGACAGGTTGCCGGGCCTCAAGTTCATGCGAACCCTGTGGGTCTGCGAGGTCTCGGGCGGGCCATTCAAATACTCGCCAACAAAACCGGGAAAAACTGAATTGGGTCTTGAGGAGGCGCATCGTAACCTCAAAATCTCTCCAGAAGAATTCGACGAGGTTGCGGCCGAACTAGGGCGCAGCCTTGACTTCGCCAAAGTGCCCGCTCGTGAGAAGGGAGAAGTCCTCGCGGCTTTCGCAGCGCATAAGAACGAGGTGACGGCTGGCTACAAGGCGAAGTGATTACCCGGGCGGCGCGTTTCAATTCTGTCCTGGGGCGCGTCTGTCCTTATGTCAGACTCATTCCAATTGCCCCGAACCGCGGCTAATAAAAAAATGCACCAAAGTTGCGGACCGCGGCAGTCGTCGTAATGCCGCTCACAGATTAAAGACAAACCGTTTTGTCGCTCACGAAACGCGAGTTGTGATCGACAAACCGTTTTGTCGTTCTCCGGTGAGCGACGGCCAACAGACGATCCTTGTGGAGGCATGCCAACCTGTACAATACGAATTAACTGGATTTACCAACAAACGCAAGAGCGTGACAACGAACGAAAACTGTCTCTGCTGACATGAGATACCGGGTTCTCGTCGCAGGCGTCGTTCAGGGGGTCGGCTTCCGCCCCTTTATCTGGAAACATGCCCGAAAATTCCAGGTCACCGGCTGGGTAAAAAACGATTCAATAGGCGTGACGATCGAAATCCAGGGGGACCCGGATCAACTCAAGCGCTTTATCGACGCGCTCGCGGCCAACGCCCCGCCTCTGGCAACGATCGACCAGATCGAATTTTGCGAAGTCGCGGCGCTCGATGACGATTCCACGTTTGTCATCCTTCAAAGCGCCACGCGGGGCCCTTCGAGCACACCGGTCTCGCCCGAGATATCCGTCTGTGACGACTGTCTGAAGGAGATGCGCGACCCCGACGACCGCCGGTATCGTTACCCGTTTATCAACTGTACGAATTGCGGACCGCGGTTCACGATCGTCGAGGATATCCCCTACGATCGCCCATTGACGACGATGAAATCGTTTCCGATGTGCGAGCGCTGCCGCGTGGAGTTCGAGGACCCCTCCGATCGCCGGTTTCACGCCCAGCCCATTGCCTGTCCCGACTGTGGTCCGCGAATCTGGATCGTCGCCGCCGGGGACGCGCGTCGAGGCCGAAATGTGGCTCAACCCGTTGACTCAAGGGTCCGCGAGGATGCCTTGACCGCGTTTCAGGACGCCATCCGGGCGGGCAAGATCGTCGCCGTCAAGGGGATCGGTGGATTTCACCTGGCCTGTGACGCGACCAGCCGGTTGGCAATCGCGGAACTTCGGACTCGCAAGGGACGAATCGACAAGCCCTTTGCCGTCATGGCGCGCGACGTGCAACAGGCGCGTGCCTTTGCGGTCATTAACGAACATGAAGAGGCACTGTTGCAAAGCCGTGAACGACCGATCGTCCTGCTCTCCAGGAAAACGGATTTCGTCGAAGAGGCGGGTGCACCCTGTTTGCCGTCGATTTCCCCCGGCAATGATTTTGTCGGCGTGATGCTCCCCTATTCTCCCTTGCACTTTTTGCTGATGGAAAACAGCTCGCCGCTGGTGTTCACGTCGGGCAACTTGACGGACGAACCGATTGTTCGCGAAAACATCGAGGCGAGTGAACGGCTTGGCGGGATCGCGGACGCCTTTCTTATGCATGATCGCGGAATTCACGTCGTTTGCGACGACTCCGTTGTTCGTTGCGTCGGAGACGCCGTGTTGCCGATACGGCGATCGCGCGGGTACGCCCCGATGCCCGTCCGCCTCAATCGCGAATGGGAAATCCGTTCGGGGACCGTGCGAAAGGATCGATGCGTGCTGGCTATTGGCGGCGAGATCAAGGCGACGTTTTGCGCCACCCAAGGCGACTACGCCTACATGAGCCAGCACATCGGCGATATGGGCAATCTGGAAACCTTGCAGGCGATGGAGCACAGCGTCGATCATTTCCTGAGATTGTTCCGGATCGACCCCGAAGCAATCGTCGCGGACTTGCATCCCGGTTATTTGTCGGCGAGCTGGGCAAAGGAATTTGCGAAGCGTCGCGGCGTGGCGTTCCTGCGGGTTCAGCATCATCATGCGCACGTCGCCGCGCTGATGGCCGAACATGGAATGCCCGGCGATGAGCCAATGATCGGCGTCTGTTTCGACGGCACCGGTTTCGGAACCGACCGGGCGATCTGGGGAGGCGAATTCCTCGTCGCGGACGCCCGGTCGTTCGACCGATTCGCGCATCTCGGCTACGTCCCGCTTCCCGGCGGCGATGCGGCGATCAAACAGCCGTGGCGCGTCGCGCTGGCGCACCTGTTCGCCGCCGATATTAGGTGGAGGGCGTATTCAAACTCGTTTTTCCAGGCCGACCGTTGCCATGACAATGAAATTGTTTGCCCAGGCGCGAACGAATTGAAACTGGTTCAGCAACAATTGGAAAAAAACATCCATTGCATCCCGACGAGCAGTATGGGGCGGTTTTTCGACGCCATGGCGTCCCTCATTGGCATTCGCCACTCGATTAACTACGAAGCTCAAGCCGCGATGGAAATGGAGGCCCTCGCCTCGAGGGTAATTACCGACGCCCGTTCAATCGACGCGCGGTACCATTTCCGCTTCGTGAAAAATGAACCGGTCGAGATCGATCCGAAACCGTTGCTCGTCGCGATTTGCAAGGATCTGGACTCAGGCGTTGCAAAGCCGCTGATGGCCGCCAGATTTCACCACGCGGTTGCTCAACTGGTTGTCGATGTGTGCGAGTCCGCTCGCGACCGGCACTCGATCAACCGGGTGGGACTTACCGGCGGGGTTTTTCAGAACGTATTGTTGTTGAAGCTGACAACGCAGCGCCTGGCCGCGTCGAACTTCGAGGTCTTCATTCATCAGCGGGTTCCGCCAAACGACGGAGGCATTGCCCTGGGGCAGGCGTTCATCGGTCGCGCCACGCTCACGCTCATGGAATCGCCCCGGTCCGAATGACGACCGATCCACGGCGACTGGCGGCGAAGGAGTCGTCACTCGTCGCCGGCTTGACTTGCCGCTGCGTCCCATTCGATTTTTCCCCCGACGATCGTGTAGTCGACGGTCGCATTGCGTGTTTCCTCTTCCGGGCAGGTCATGATGTCCTCCGACAACACGACGATGTCGGCCAGCTTGCCGGGAGTGAGGGAACCCTTGAGGTCCTCTTCAAAGGCCGCCCAGGCGCACGCCATCGTATAGGAATGGAGGGCTTCCTCCCGCGACATCGCCTGGTTCGGGAAAAAGGTCGCTCCATTGGCGAGCCTCCGCGTGACCGTCGCGTAAAAACTCGCGATCGGATCGACATCCTCAACCGGTGCATCGGTTCCGTTGGTCACGACCGCGCCGGAATCGAGGAGCTTTTTCCAGACGTAGGCACCTTCCTCGGCGCGTCGCGGTCCGAGTCGTTGCAGGACGAAAACCGCGTCAGATGTGCAATGGATTCCCTGCATCGACGCGATCACGCCCAGTTCGCCGAAGCGCGGAATATCATCGGGGTGGAGGTGCTGGGCATGCTCGATCCGCCAGCGCCGGGAAACTTCCGACGGATGTTCCCGAAAGGCCGCCTCGTAAATATCAAGGACTTCGCGATTGGCCCGGTCGCCGATCGCGTGAATACACAACTGGTAGTCATGCTCGACCGCCAGCCGCGCCAGCTCCTCGGCCGTTTCAATGGGCGCGGTGTTCAGTCCCTCGCTGGCGGGCATATCCTCGTACGGTCGCAGCAGCCACGCACCGTGCGGACCGAGCGCTCCATCGAGCGACAGCTTGATCGCGCGAACGGTGAGAAAGTTCTCGCCAGCACCGACGACGCGCACTCGAGGGAGGTTGGCGTCCATCAACTGTAAATGGTCGCGTGCCATGACCCACATCCTCACGCGAAGTCGCCCGGACTCGGCCAGTTCCCGAAACAACTTGATCGTGCCGAAACTCGAACCGGCGTCCTGAAAGCTCGTCACGCCCTTGCGAAGGCACTCCTCGGTTGCGAGTTCAATTGCGCGCTCAGTGTGCTTTCGACGATCGGCGACCGTTGTTTCACCCGATTCGCGCGACGCAGCGGCGCGAATCAGTCCCTGAGCCGTTTCGCGAAAGACTCCGATCGCCGCGCCAGCTTCGTTGCGAAGAATTTCGCCTCCTTCGGGAGGCTGCGTCTCGCCGGTAACGCCCGCCAGGCGCATCGCATAGTCGTTGGCAAAGCACATGTGCCCGCTGGCGTGTGTCAACAATACGGGATTGTTGGGCGAGACCTCGCTGATCCGGTCGTGGACGGGATATCCCTCGACGTTCGGTTGCGGTCTGGAACTCCATTTTTCCTGATGCCAGCCGCGACCGGTGATCCACTGACCGGGCGGTGTGATACGGACGGCGTCGGCCACTTGTTGCACGATGTCTTCCCACGAACCGGCTTTCGTGAGATCGAGCATCATCCGCGATTCGCCCAGTCCGATAAAGTGCCCGTGGCCTTCGATAAATCCCGGGAGGGCAAGTCGTCCCTCAAGTTCGATGATTCGCGTCGAGTCGCCGATGTGTTCGTTGATCCTGGCGTCGTCGCCGACCGCAAGAATCCGGTCACCGGCAATCGCCACGGCGGTTGCGTTTGGAAGTTCGGGATCAACCGTCACAACATTTCCGCCGCGCAGCACGAGGTCGGCGGTTTGCAACGCGATGACGGACGGGGCGAGGGCTAAAGAAAAACCGAATGCGAACGCGAGTGTGGAGAATCGTGCGATGATCATTTGACTTGTTCCGGATGGTTTTTGACGTGGGGCAAGCTGCCAGCTTGCCGTAGATCCAGGCCCAAAGCGCAAGCCAGTGAACCAGGTGCGGCAAGTTCACTCGCTTGCGCGTCGGGTTTGTAAGAGGCGAACGCACACTCGAGGCCGCTGCGATTGTACCGCGCAAGCCCCGCCGATCATGATTCATCCCAACATTTTACTCAATTGAGCCCAGGTTCGCGTATTCGCAACGTCGGATTTCGTCAGACCGCCGCGCCGCGCCTGGGTGACACCGTAGCGCATCGCGGCAAGTCCCCGCGTGCTGTGGGCATCGGTGTTGATCACAACAAGCACACCCGCCTCCCGAGCCATCGCGCAATGGACGTCGTTAAGGTCCAGTCGCGCGGGGTTGGCGTTCAGTTCAAGAATCTTGCCATGTTCGGCCGCCGCCGCAATGACCGCCCCCATGTCCACGTTGTGCGGTTCGCGCTGATTGATAAGGCGCCCCGATGGATGCGAAATGGCGTCGACGTGTAGATTTTCAAGCGCGCCGACGATACGCCCTGTGACGCGATGGACGGGCTGGTTGCCGCCGTAGTGGATACTGGCCGTCACCCAATCGGCCTGGGCGAGCACTTCGTCGGAAATATCAAGTTGGCCGTTCTCCAGAATGTCGACTTCGACGCCTTTGAGGACCGTGATCCCCTTGAGCGCGGGATTGATCCGGTCGATTTCCGTCCATTGTTCCAGCAAACGCTGGTCGTCCAGTCCGCGCGCCATGGCAACCCGTTTTGAATGATCGGTGATGGCGATGTACTTCAGGCCAAGTTGTTTCGCGGCGTCGGCCATTTCCTCGATCGACGCCTTGCCGTCGGTAGCGGTTGTGTGCATGTGAAGGTCGCCTCGAATATCGCCGAGAGTGATCAGTTCGGGGAGTGCGCCACCAGCGGCCAGCCGGTACTCGCCTCGCGCCTCGCGCACTTCGGGCGGAAAGACCGGCAGGTCGAGCGCGGCGTAAACTTCCTCTTCGGTCTCGCCGGCGATCCATGTTTCCTGGCCTTCGTCGAGTCGAAAGACGCCCCATTCGTTGATCTTCAGGTTACGGTCCTTCGCCAACCCGCGGAGGATCACGTTATGGTCCTTTGAGCCGGTAAAATACTGCAACGCCGCGCCGAACGATTTGGCAGGTACGACGCGCAAATCGACCTGGAAACCGCCCGCCAGCCGCACGGACATTTTCGTCTCACCGCGCACAATCTCCGATTCGATTTCCGGAAACTCGCCAAGGCATTGCATGACCTTGTCAGCGTCCGGCGACGTCACAAGAAGGTCAAGGTCGCCAACGGTTTCCTTGCCGCGCCGGTAGCTTCCGGCGAACTCAAGCTGTTCGACGGCCGCGCAGTTTTCCAGATGCTTGCGCAGACGATCGACGATCGAGTCGGCCTCGGACCAGTAAATCCTCTGGCCAGCCGACGCGGCCAGTTCCATACCCGCGAGGATGGCCTTTTCCGTCTTGAGGCCAAACCCGGCAAGTTCGCGGACACGGCCCGCTTCGCATGCAGCGCGCAGTTCGTCGAGAGTGCGGATGTTCAGTTCATGGAAAAGCGCGGCAGCCTTTTTTGGACCGAGACCAGGAATCCGAAGCATATCGAGAACCGATTTCGGAATTTCCTCCATCAGCGTGTCGAGTTGCGGCAGGCGACCCGTCTCCACCAGCACCTTGCACTTCTCCGCCACGGATTTGCCGATCCCGTCGATCGAGGTCAGGTCCGTTTTCTGGCGGACAAGCGATTCGATCGACTCGGTCATATCGGTGATGACACGCGCCGCGTTGCGATACGCGCGCAAGCGAAAGGGATTTGTGCCGGTAAACTCCAGCAAGTCGGCAAGCAGTTCCAGGCTGAAGGCGATCTGCTGGTTCGTCATGCTAGCGGGGCGACGGTTCGCCAGGCGTCGTTTCCCGTTCCTCATACTTGCGGCGATACTTGTCATAAAGTCGCGTGTGGCGACTTGACAAGTCAATCCGCCGCCCGCGAACCCATGCTTCCGTCACGCTGGTCGTAATTTCAAGGGCGTCTCCCGCGGCGACGAAGAGTGTTGCGTCCTTGCCGACCTCGAGCGAGCCAACCCGATCGGCGACTCCGAGGATCCGCGCCGGATAGAGCGTCACCGACCGCAGCGCTTCGTCGCGCGACAACCCGTACGCTGCGGCCATGGCGGCCTCGTGCGGCAGGTTCCGTGTGTTCCACGTTTCGCTCCGGTCGGTGCACGAAATGCAAAACTCAATTCCCAATTCGTGCAAACGCCGGGGCAGGCTGTACGCCGCATCGTACTCGTCGCTGCGGCGCAGCGGCGCGCGGTGAACCGCCGATACGATGACCGGGACCGAGTGCTTTTTCAACAGCTCCGCGCATAACGGCGCGTCGTAGCCGCCAAGGATAATCAGTCGCGCCTTGTGCCCGGCGGCGAACGCAACCGCGTCCTCGATCTGCCGCAGCGTGTCGGCGCGAACCATCATCGGCATCTCGCCGGTCAGCACCGGGATCATCGACTCCAGCCTCAGATCGGCGGGCTGCTCGTCCCCCCGCGCCTCGCGACCGGCGCGGTAACTGGCGACTTCCTCGAACAAGTCGCGTAGCTGCCCGATCTGGCGCTGGTAATCGGGGTCCGTGTCGTCGCGGTCAACGCTCCGGCGACGGCCAAAATTTCGCCGCTCACCGCTAGGCCATTGAATTTGCATCGCAACGCCGTCGCGGAGGCACATATCCTCGTACGTCCATCCGTCGAGTTGCAAAACCGCCGACTGGCCCGCCACGAGACCACCCGTCGGTGCCGTCACGGCCAGCAGTACGCCCGCCGCGCGCGTGACCGGAATCAATTCACTGTCCGGGTTGACCGCGATCAAGGCGCGGACGTTGGGGTTCATTTGTCCAGCTTCCGCCATGTCGATCGTGGCGGGGACCTGCCCGATCTCGGTCAGGCCAATCTGCGAGTGCGACTCGATCATGCCTGGATAGACAAATCGCCCCGACACATCGATCCGTTCAGAGTCATCGGGAATGGCAACGTCGGTGCCAATCGCCGTGATCTTGCCATCGACAAAGACAAGCGTTCCGTTTTCGATCGGCTCGGCGTTGGCGGGAACGATCGTCCCGCCAATCAAGGCAACTGGCTTCGCCGACTCCTGCGCAGCGGCAGTTTCCTGCGCAGCGGCGGAATCCTGCGCACCCGCGGAGTCCGAAAGCGAGACCAGGCAAAGGGTGATCGCCGTCAGTCGAAGTATGGAACCAGGTGTGAAGCAGCGCATGGGTTTTCAACGTCCAAATAAAGTTGAAATAAACTTGAATCTCATATCCTGAATCTCAAATGCGGAACTCTCTTGTCTCAACTCTCAAACCCTGGATTTCAAATTCTCGTATCTCAAGTCCACTTAATTCTCGCGCTCCCACGCATCCTGAAGCTGCTGCAATCGCTGAGCGTCGCGGTTGACGCCGATGTGCGAGCCGCAATTTTCGTCGTAGCGTGGCCAAAGTGTTTGTGCGTCGTCGTCGCGGTTGTCATCGGAGCGGGGCTTTTCGCCGGACCGAAGGACCTTTTGCACGAGCACCGCGAACATCCGGTTATAGTCGAGCGGCCCGGTGTCGGTTCCTTCAAGCGTTCCGAAATACAAGCGGCCATCGACCCACGTCTGTACGACGCGCGAATAGGCGCTGAGGGGCGGTCCATTCCAGAGAACGACGTCGGCGTGCTTGCCCGCCTCGATCGACCCGGTGTATTCGGCGATACGAAGTTGTTTTGCCGGATTAAGCGTCACGAACTTGAGCGCCTCTTCGGGCGCGACGCCGCCGTAGCGAACGGCCTTGGCCGCTTCCTGGTTGAGATGCGTCGCAAGTTCCCCGTCGTCGGAGTTGAAGGAAACGACGATCCCGGCCTCGTGCATCAGCGCGCCGGCGTGGGGTATCGCGTCGTAGACCTCGAACTTGTAGGCCCACCAGTCGGAAAAGGCGCTCGCCATCGCACCGTGCTCGGCCATTTTTTCGGCGACCTTGTAGCCTTCGAGAATGTGCTGAAAGGTTCCGATCGTCACCTTGAACTCATCGAGTACGCGAATGAGGGCGAGAATCTCGTCCTGGCGATAACTGTGACAGTGAATCCACCGCTTGCCATCAAGGATTTCCACGATCGCTTCCAGTTCGAGATCGCGGCGCGGTGGCAGGCCCTTTCGCGCGTCGCGCCAGCGGGTGTGTTCGAGGCGGTAGTCCCCGGCGGCGCGGAAGGTGTCGCGAATCAATTGCTCGACGCCCATTCGTGTCGTCGGATAGCGGGGAGTTGAATCGCCGTCGCCGCCGCGCGGGGAATTGCTCCGCTTGACGTTTTCCCCCAGCGCGAACTTGATGCCCTGCGGGGCCTCGCGCATTTTCATCGCCTCGTCATCCAGTCCCCAGCGGAGCTTGATGACCTGATTCTGTCCGCCAATCGGATTCGCCGACCCGTGGAGGATGTTCGACGCCGTCACCCCTCCGGCCAGTTGCCGGTAAATTGTCACGTCGTCACAGTCGATGAAATCGCCGATGCGGACTTCCGCGGTGATCGCCTGCGAGCCTTCATTGACGCCGCTGTCGGTCGCCATGTGCGAATGACAATCGATGATTCCGGGAGTGAGATGCCGCCCCTTCCCGTCGACCACATGATCCGTTTCCGGCACGTCGTCGTCGGGACCATAGACGCCCTGGATCAACCCGTCGGCAATAAGCACCGACGCGCCCTCGATCACGCCGCCGGGTCCGCAAGTCCAGGCGGTGACGTTTTTGAACAGGATCGTTTGAAGCTGCGGGGGCGACATCCCGCCGTAATTGCCAAGCGGATAGTTCGGTTCAAACGACGCCGGTTCGGTCGAGTATTCCAGTTTGCGGCCGCGCGGGCCTTTGTCTTTCCCTTCTCCCTTGCCGGATTCGTCGGCAGTTTCGCTTTCCAGTTCATCGGGTAAACTGGAATCCTTGTCACTTTCGGCGTCGGAATCGTCATCAGCGTCGTCCTTGACGTCGGCGTCGTCGGAATCCTCATCAGAGTTCTCGTCGGACTCTTCATCACGAACCAGGAGCGAGGCTGTTAAGCCAGTGATCACGCCGTCGGCGTCGGTCATGTTTCCCAAGGCCGAACGACTATCCCCGGCGATCACCAATGAAAACTGGATGATCGGCTCGTCGATTGGTTCCTTGGCTAGATCCTCGATTCCGTTCCTGTCGTTCTTTTTCTTGTCGTTTTAGGTTTGGTTTAGTTTTAAATTACCCGTGAGCAACCTTCCCGCGATTTCGAGGTCGTCGATCTTGCGCGATTTGTCATCGTCGCTGGCGTCGGGCTCTTCATCTTGTCCCGCGACTTCGTCGTCGTCCGTGTCATCTTCGTCTTCGTCCGTGTCGTTCGCGTCGTCCTCGTCTTTCGCGTCGTCATGGTCTTTCGCGTCGTCCTTGACGTTCGCGTCGTCCTTGACGTTCGCGTCGCGCGTTGCGTCGGTCGGCAGCTCCACCGTTCCCTCGATCCCTCGCTCCGACTTGCGGATTTTCAGTTCAAAAATCGCGGGCTGCGCACCCCTGGCTTCGACCTTCCACGTCCCGGCGACGTCCCGGACCGGTTCTTCCTCGATCTCATGGCGGTGACCGGCGACCCAGGTCTCGAGGATTTTGGTCTTTTTGTCAAACAGGTCCCCGTCAGTAATCACCAGGTTAGCCAGCTTGCCGGTCTCGACCGTGCCGAGCTGGTCGGACGCGCCGAATATTTTCGCGGGCACGGTGGTTAGCGCCGCCAGCGCCGTGTCGGGAGCAAGTCCCCGCGCAACTGCCTGACGAATTCGCGGCAGGTACTCGTCGGTTTTTTCAAGTCCCTGCGACGTAAAGGCAAACTCGACACCCGCATCCGCCAGCCGTCGCGGATTCTCCGGCGCGAGGTCCCAATGCATCAACTCCTCGAGCGAGACGTTGACCGACTCCTCCAGCGAGGTCACGTCGGGCGGCGCGGTGAAGTTGACAGGAATGACAAGTGGCCGGTCGAGCGCCTGAATCTCATTGATCCGCCGATACTCGTTGCCGCTGCCGACGATGATCAGCGCGGTGTCGAACTCTTTCGCGAACCGGTCGGCCCGCAACGTCATGAGTTCATTCGACGTGCTCACAATGATCGGCAGGTCGCCGGTGAGCACGGGCAAGAGCGCTTCGAGAGACTGATTGATTTCTGGCCGGTTGACGTCGGCCTGGCTGTTGGCGACTTGCCATGCGTCGCGATACCATGCGGCGTCGATCATCGCCTGACGCGCGAGCGCGACCGCGCCCATCGGCGACGAAGGGTATTGTCTCGGTCCGCCGAAACGGCGCTCGACCGTTAATTCCACCGATTGGCCAACATTCTTCGCAACGACGGCCGATTCCGGTTGCTCGCGGGAGGTCAGGAGCAGCGCCGCCGTCCCCTTGAAGACGCCTTCGCCCGGCGAGACAACGGCGGCCGAGAACCCGCTCTTGCGAAGTGCTTCGGCGGTCGCCTTGTTCCATTCAAAGAGGCGCGTCACGTCGCGTTCGGGCCGTACGTTGACGTTCCAGTATCGCGCATGTTGCGGCGTTTCGGAAATCGTGATCGCTTCCTCGCGATAGCCGTCGATCAGTCCGGCGTAAATGGTCTTGCCAGTCATCTCGATCAGTCGATGATCGGCGGGCCAGCTCCCCTCGCCGCGCACGCTGATGATGCGTCCATCGCGAATGACGAGCGTCGCGTCGTCAAGGGCGTTCCCGGGCGAGACGACGACCCGCGCGCCGCGGAGCACGTATGCCGAAGGCGGATTTTCGCGAAGTCCCTCCGACTGGCGCGTCGTGTCGCGATGCTGCCCCAGCAACGACGAGGGAACAATCAGGAACAACAGGAACAGGCTAATGAGAAACCGTGTAACGTTCATGGCGAAGGGCCGGACAAAACGAATGAGCCTTGAAAGTCGTGCAAAAAAGCAATTTGAGCCAGCGCTATATAATAACTTGTGCGGGAGCCTCGCGGGCGGCAAATCAAATGTAGCGATTTTGCGGCTTCCGACGAGATTCCGGTTTCTTTAATGAAAATCCACGCTTTGCCGCACGTGGCTACGTACTATTGGCGTTACAATGTGTTTTTGGACAATGGTCACGTAGCGGCGTATCTCCGCGACGCCGGGATTTGCGAGTCTCGGAGAGACTCGCCTACGGGCGGGAATTCGGCTTCTTGCCTCCGCCCTCTCGAACGGGTATCCTTGGACGTCCTTCAGGATGCTAGCAAGGCTGGACTCCACCAGGGATGATCGAGCGTGCGTCGACAAGGACTTTCGTAACACTGGTTCGAAATGGCAGGCGAGCCTTCCCATGAATTCACTGAAAAGCAAATTCGACATCGCGGAATTGAGAAAGCGCTTGAAGCACGAGGACAAGTGCGTCTTCCTTGATCGCAGTTCGTATTGCGAGCTGGCGATCAGCAACCGGTTGCTTGTGCGAGCCGATTGGCCCGAGGCCGCGATTCGCGGCATGATGGAACCGGATACCGGTCGCCGCTTTCTGATTGAGGACGAGAAGCTGTTTGTCGGCCTGTGAGAAAATGGGGGGCCGCGTTGCAAGTCCTCGACGTACCCTGGGTTCCTATGGAACGATGGCCGTCGTCGCCGACCCCTCCGGTGCGTTGATTGCGTTGCTCGAACCCGTGTAAAGGGCCGTGGATACTTCCCATGATTCTGACATTGTGCGCGACGGTGAATCTGTTGCTGGCTTTCAGTGGTGCCGCCTGGTCGAGCACCGACAACTGGCCGCAATGGCGCGGCGAAAATTTCGACAGCCGCAGCGACGAGACTGGGTTGCCCGTGGAGTTTGGACCCTCCACAAACCTCCAATGGCGCTTCGAATTGCCGGGTCCCGGCGGCGCGAGTCCCGTCGTGTGGGACGATCGAGTCTTTGTCACCAGCATCGGCGGCAACAATGAGATTCTGCTCATTTGCGTCGCCAGTGAGGATGGCAGGGAGCTTTGGCGACAAGAGTTGAAGGGCAAGAATCTGCCGTCGCGCGACGGGGGAAATTCCGCCAGTCCCTCTCCCTCCACCGACGGCGAGCACGTCTGGGCGACTTCGACAGCGGGTTTTCTGGAATGTTTCGACATCGATGGCAAACCGGTTTGGTCGGTTGACTTGCAGGAACGATACGGAAAGTTCCAGATTCAATTTGGCATGACCAGTACGCCGCTGCTGGACGGCGATCGCCTGTACCTGCAACTGATTCACGGCTCGATGCGCGACCGCGGCGTCACCAGCCGTGGAACGGTCGCGGCGATCGATGCCAAAACCGGCGAAGAGGTCTGGAAACACGAGCGGCAAACGGACGCCACGTTTGAGAACAAGCACTCGTACGCTTCGCCCATTGTCGTTCGTGACGGCGACATCGAATTCCTTGTGACGCACGGCGGCGACTTCGTCATCGGTCATTCGCTTGACGACGGTTCGGAACTCTGGCGGTGCGGCGGACTGAACTCGCTGGAAAACTACAACCCGACGTTGCGCTTCGTCGCGTCACCCGTCTACTCCAGCGGGGGACCTGGCGGCGACGGAATGCTCGTCGTCCCGTCGGCCAAGAACGGGCCGGTGATCGCCCTGAAAGCGGGTGAACTTGAGGGAGACGTGACCGGCGACGAGTTGGCGCGATTCTGGAAACTGGAGAAGGGGACGCCGGATGTGGCGACGCCGGTGCTCGCCAACGGGCTGGTTTTTCTGGCTCGCGAGAATGGCGCGATGACGTGCGTTGACGCGGAAAACGGAAAACAGGTCTGGGCGGAGCGGATGTTTGCCGACCGGCACCGCAGCACGCCAGTCGTTGCCGAAGGGCGAGTTTATGCATGCGGTCGTGACGGAACAGTCGTCGTGATCGAGGCCAGTCGCGAGGCTCACGTCCTTGCACGCAACGAACTGGGGGAGGAAACGCTCGCCAGTCCGGCGGTTGCCAACGGAAAAATCTACATTCGCACCTTCCAGGCGCTCTATTGCTTTGGCGAGTAGGCAACGTCATCCTTTGCGAAGGCGGGGATCGAGTGCCTTGGCCGCGCCGGTCACGTAGCGGAACTCGCGGAGAGTTCCGATCTGGGCGGCGCATCAACGCGCTGTACCTGATCGCCCCATTCGCGAAGCCGCCAAGCGGCGACACAACCCTTGTCTTTGCAAGTGGTTGTCGGGCAGGGATTTAGGGCGATCCGTTCGGCTTCAGCGCCGTTGTGAAGCGGGCGATAAAATGGTAGAATCCGGGCCGCGAAAGGGAGTGCGAAAAAGCAACGTTTTCCCGGTGAAATGGCACTTTTTTTCAGGCCAGGGCGCGGCAATTCAGCCGCGACGATCTTGCCCGCCGATCGACCCGGTTTCCTATCGCCGAACGTCCCCGTCAATCACTCCATTGCCTGACAGGCATCCCGCAAGGAACCCCCGGTGTCCTCCGACATTACCCAGCCTCCCGACGATGAGAATCCCGACGACACGGCCCCTGGCGATGACCACGTGCCCGGCGACGATTCGACCAACGGCGAGACGTTCGTGCAAATTCCGATCGAGCAGGAGCTCAAGGAGAGTTACCTTGTCTACGCGATGAGCGTCATTGTGTCGCGCGCGTTACCGGACGTGCGCGACGGACTGAAACCCTCCCAGCGGCGCATTCTCGTCGCCATGAACGACTTGAATCTCGGTCCGGGTTCCAGCCGCGTCAAGTGCGCGAAGATTTCGGGAGACACCAGCGGCAATTACCACCCGCACGGCGAGAGCATTGTTTATCCCACGCTCGTTCGCATGGCCCAGGAATGGAACATGCGTCAAGTGCTGATCGACAAGCAGGGGAATTTCGGTTCGGTCGCTGGACTTCCGCCCGCCGCGATGCGATACACCGAAGCGCGCTTGTCGGCGGTGGCGTCGATGATGCTCGACGACTTGCGGATGGACACTGTCGATTTTGTGCCGACCTATGACGAACGGCGGACCGAGCCCGTCGTCCTGCCGGGAAAGTTTCCCAATCTGCTGGTGAACGGATCGAGTGGCATCGCCGTTTCGATGGCGACATCGATACCGCCACACAATCCTGGCGAAGTGTGCGACGCATTGATCCTGTTGCTCGACAACCCCGACACTTCGATCGATGAGATCATGGAAGTGCTTCCAGGTCCGGACTTTCCCACCGGCGGCGTGATTTGCGGCCGATCGGGGATCCGCCGCGCCTATCACACGGGACGGAGCACGATCGTCGTCCGCGCCAAATGCGCGATCGAGGAGAGCACGCGGGGGCGGCACCGGATCGTCGTGAGCGAAATCCCCTACACGCAGACTCGCGACGGCGTCGTCGAAAAGATCGGAGCGCTGGTCAAGGGCGACAGGGTCAAGGGGATCACGGGCATCAAGGACCTGAGCGACCTGAAGGAGCCGGTCAAGCTGCTGATTGACATTCGCGGCGACGCGGACCCCGACGTTGTGCTCAACCAGCTCTACCAGTTCTCACCGCTGCAATCATCGTTTTCGATGATCTTTCTCGCGCTCGTCGACGGCAAGCCTCGCGAGCTGACGATCCTGCAACTGTTGCAGGAGTTCATTCGTCACCGGGTGCGGGTGATCCGCCGCCGGACGGAGTTTCTGTTAACGCGAGCGCGGCGGCGCAAGCACACCGTCGAGGGTCTCTTGCTGGCACTCGCCAACATCGACGCGATCATTGCCACGATTCGCAAGTCGCAGACCCAGGCCGACGCGAAGACGGGGCTGATGGGAATCGAGTGTCCGGCGTCGATGATGGAGCGGGCGCTGGGCGAAAACGGCTTCCGGGTCTTTCAGTCGGAACGCGGCGTCGCGGATGTCTACACGCTGACGGCGGTCCAGGCGGACGCGATCCTCAAGATGACGCTTGGACAACTGGTCAACCTCGAACAGGAAAAGCTCAGCGAGGAGCACGGCAGGCTGATCGAGGAAATTGGCGACCTCCTGGAAACACTTGGTGACGAAAAACGGATTTTTCGAATCATCCGGGATGACGTTGTGGAAATCCGCCGCAAGTATTCCGATCGGCGACGCACCGAGATCACCGGTGAGGAAGTCGGCAGCATTGACATCGAGAACCTGATCGAGGAAGAGAACATGGTCGTCTCGATCTCGCATCGGGGATACATCAAGCGGACTCCGGTCAGCGTCTATCGCGCGCAGCGTCGCGGCGGCAAGGGGATCAAGGGCGCGCGGACCGAGGAGGAAGACCCGATCGAACACGTCTTCGCCGCCAGCACGCACGACTACCTGTTGTTTTTTTCCAACAAGGGGCGTGTCTACTGGCGGAAGGTCTACGAACTGCCGCAACTGGGCCGTGAATCTCGCGGCCGGGCGATCGTCAACCTGCTGCAGTTGTCCGACGGCGAGGAAATTGCCGACTGTCGCGCCATTCGCGATTTCTCGGCGGCGGATCACTACCTGCTGATGGCGACGCGCAAGGGACTGGTGAAAAAAACGCCGCTCAAGGCATACGGGCGTCCCAAAAAAGGGGGCATCATCGCCATCAAACTCCGCGACGACGATGAAATCATCAACGTTGTGGTCACGCAAAAGGGAGACGATGTCGTTCTTGCGACAGCCGACGGAATGGCGATCCGTTTCGACGAAAGTGACGCGCGACCGATGGGCAGGAATACTTCCGGCGTCAAGGGTATCACGCTGGGTGAAGCGGACGAAGTCGTCGGGATGGTCGTCGTCGATCCGAAAGCGACGTTGCTGACCGCTTGCGAGAATGGCTACGGCAAGCGGACGTGGTTCGGTGACGTCGACGACGATTCGGGGGACGAGACGTCGGGTAATCAGCGCTACCGGCGGCAGCGGCGCGGCGGCAAGGGACTCCGCGACATCAAGACGACCGAGCGCAACGGGCGCGTCATCGATATTTGCCCGGTCACCGACGAAGACGAAATTCTCATGATGACGTCGCGCGGAAAACTACAGCGCATCTCATGCGGCGACCTCAACCCGATCGGACGCAATACCCAGGGAGTCCGCATTATGACCCTTGACGAAGGGGACCTGCTGGCAGCGGTCGTCCGCGTGCCGCCCGACGAGCCTAATGAAAGTGCTTGATTTGTTCGCCGCGCTTGCCGATGTCGGCCATCGCGTCGATTCCGATGTCCAGGTGGATGCGCGACCATTTTTGCGAGACGGCCTTGTCCGACTCCTCTGTCTTCACGCCGTCGGGCGTCGTCGGCATATCGGATACCAGGAGTAACGCTCCCCGGGCGATTTCGTTGTAATGACCGACGATAAAAAGCGTCGCGGTCTCCATTTCAATTCCGACGCACGTCATTCGCTTGAGCCGTTGCCGAAATTCATCGTCGTGCTCCCAGAGCCGCCGGTTGGTCGTGTACACCACTCCGGTACGGTATTCCAGTCCGCGTTCGACGAGACGGTCGGACACAAACTTGTGCAATTTGAACGACGGCAGCGCGGGGACGTCGCGGGGGAGGTAATCGAGACTCGTTCCTTCGCCTCGAATCGCCGCGATCGGAAGAATGAAGTGGCCGATCTCGGTCGTCGCCTTCAGCCCCCCGCACTTGCCGAGAAAGAGGGCGCCGCGGGGACGCCTGGCGATGAGCAAATCCATCACCGTGGCGGCGTTGGCCGAACCCATCCCGAAGTTGATCATCGTCAACCCGTCGTTGTTGGTCGCCGCCTGCATCGGCCTTCCGATTCCGCAAACGTCGCACCCGAACCGGTTGGCAAAGGAATTGAGATAATCGTGAAAATTGGTGAGCAGGACGTAATCCCCAAACTGGTCCAGCGGCATTCCGGTATAGCGAGGGAGCCAGTTCCTGGCAATTTGCAGCCTGTCGATTTGCAATGGCGACGACTGCGAGGGGGAAGGCAAGGGGTTCATGGCGGCTCCGGCGGCAATTGGCCACAGACTGCGAAATCGAGAACGAAAACAACATTTGGTCGCCGCGGTCGGTTACGATAGAACGAATCAACTTTTCAGGATTCATTAACGGCCGACCCAGCCGACACACCGGGCGGCCCGCGTCGGTTCGCAACCCGTCTCGGACGACAACGGTGCCGGACGACACCCGGCAGGTCAAATCTTACCAGTGTTTGATTATTGCTGTAACGGACGCTTATGATGGACTTCGCGCCGCATGAAAACGATGATCTGCGTCCGGAGGTCATTACCCGGCGCGCGGCGATGGCGCCGGAAACGGAAGGGACCGGCGAAACCCGCCATTGGGCGTCTGAAGCGGTGGGAGAGCCGGAGTTGCCTGCCGTCGCCGAGCCGCCGGACGAAGCGTTTTACCCGATCGATCCGCGATTTGTTCGCGCCGAGCAGTTGAGCGACCTGATCGTCGCCGGGGCGCTGTTTATCGGCGCGGTGATCTGGTCCGGCGTTCATGCTTTCGCAAATGGATTCAACGGGTTCTTTTATGTGCTTGCGGGCGGTTCGCTGGCAGTGGTGGGCGTGACAGCCTGGTTCGCCGTCTTCTGGCCGCGACTGACGTTCCGATACACCCGCTGGCGACTGGACGAAAGCGGACTGGAAATTCGCAAGGGAGTACTTTGGCGGCACCGGATCATCGTTCCCCTGTCGCGCGTCCAACACGCCGACGTCTCGCAAGGCCCGCTGCAACGCGCATTTGGTCTCGGAACGTTGACCGTTCATACGGCGGGGACGACCAGCGCTTCGGTCGAACTGGCGGGCCTCAATCACAACGTCGCCGTTCAGGTACGCGACGTGATCGTGCGATCGAGGAGCCAGTCCCGTGTTGAATGAGCACGAGCCGGAACTGGTCACCGCGGTTGGTCCCGGCGACGATGCCGCCGACCTTGAATCCGCCTTGCCGCCCGTCGAGGACCTTCCGGATTCGGCGATTCCCAACCAGCCGATGTGGCTCCATCCGAGTTCGTTGCTCTTTGACCTGATCTCGCATTTCAGGCAACTGCTGATCCCGGCCGCGATCGCGCTCTTTTCGGCGGCACGGGGCAACCAGTTCTGGACGTTTTTCGCGATTGCGATGTTCTTTCCGTCGTTGCTCCACTCGGCGTTTCAATACTTTACGCTTCGCTATCGCGTCGCCGACGGAGAAATGACGATTCGCAAGGGGTTGTTTTTTCGCCGACTGAGAACGATACCCGTGAACCGGATTCAGAACATTGACCTTGTCCAGAACCCCTTGCACCGGATGCTGGGAGTCGCTGAAGTGCGGGTTGAAACGGCGAGCGGCAGCGAGGCAGAAGCCCGATTACGCGTCCTTTCCATGGCGCAAATCGCGGCGCTTCGCCATGAAATCTTCGCTGAACAGCAGTTGACGGAATCGAGCGACGGAACCGTTCCCGCCGGCGTCGCCGCGCATCCCGCTGCGTCGCGCGAATCGGAAACGGATTCCCCGGTCGCGGCGGTATCGCAAGTAACGCTGTTGTCGATCCCGTCGGGATGGCTGGTTCGTGCCGGACTGGCGAGCAACCGGGGGATGCTCCTTATCGGCGTGGTGCTGGGTCTCGCGTGGCAGTTCGAGCAGGAATGGATGTTTGACATCCGGCAATGGCGTCGATTTTTGCCTGGCCTTGACGGTTCGTTTCGCAACCTGCTTCTGTTCAGCGTTTCCGTGCTGGGCATCCTCGTGTTGTTGCGACTGTTTGGCATCGTCTGGTACGTGTTGCGCTTTTACGGGTATTCGCTTGTGCGACACGGCGAGGACTTGCGCGTTTCCTGCGGGTTGTTCACGCGCGTTAGCGCGACGATCCCCCGCAAGCGCATTCAGTTTATCAGCGTTCATCGCTCGCTCGTCGGGCGGTGGATGGGACTCGCATCGGTTCGCATCGAAACCGCCGGGGGAGGCGGCGGCGACGCGAACGACGCATCGGCCATGGTCTCGCGCCGCTGGTTTGTGCCTGTCATTCCCGATGATCGGGTCGAGGACTTGCTGTATGAGTTGCGGCCTGGCATGGTCGGCGACCCCGATCGGCTCGTATGGCATCCGCTTGCGAGGAACGCGCGATGGCGGCTGGTTCGTCGGGCAATGGTTCAGTCGCTGGTGATCGCGGCGATTGGAATGGCAATCACGCGACCGTGGGGATTTGTCGCTGGCATCTGCCTCGCGCCCCTGCTGGTGGTGTGGGCGTTTAAAAAGAGCCGCGCGATGCACTACAGCCGGGGTGTTGATCAGGTTGCCTTTCGCAGCGGCGTGCTCAACCGCAAGACGAGCTTTACATTTTTCGACAAGATCCAGACCGCGCGCCTGTTTCAATCGCCATTTGACCGTCGCTGGGGTCACGCGGTACTTGCCATTGACACGGCGGCGGCGGGACCCGCTGAACATCGCATCGAGATCCCATGGCTCGACGCGACATTCGCCAGCAACGAGTACCGGCGCATTTCACGGATCGCCGCCGCGCATCGCCCGGACTTCGGGTAAACATTCAGGCCCGACGCGATCGCGTACGGTTTACGCGAATGTAAACCGCCGGCACTAGCCGCGGGCGAAGCGCCGGCACCGTAACGCGCAGGCACCGCGAGGCGCGGAAATGCGACGGTCACGGGATTAGCCAGGGAGCGATCGTTAAGGAATGGTTCGGTGTGTTCATTCATTCTTCAATCTTCCTGGTCCTTTTTATCAAATCTCAAATCCCGAATCTGAAGAACTTATCCGCAGATTGCGCAGAAAAAGAGAAACTGAAAACTGAAAATGCAACCCGCCCATACAACTCTTGCGGCGCGCTCAGCCCGGCTCGATCCTTCGACCAATCCAGGTTTCGGAGTCCAGGTGGATACACTTGCAAGTCAGGCTGATCCGCGTCTCTGTTATTGACGATCATCCGTGGGCCTCGCCTCAAACAGGTCGAGGTGAATACCGTTCAGATACTCCGCCACCTCAGCCTGCCCGGCGTGTTGCGCCCAGTCGCCGGGCGTTGCGTCGTGTTCGCGGTCGCAAAGCGTCAGGTCGGCACCTGCCGCGACCAACAGGCGGGCGATGTCCAGCCGTCCGTGCCACGCCGCCTGATGAAGGGCCGTTGTTCGCTGCATGGCATTCACGTCGAACCCGCTTTCCAGCAGAAACCGCACGACGCCGATCCGGTTCAGACTGACGGCGCGTTCCAGCAGGTCTCGGGGCGCTTCGCGGATCAAACCAGGATTGACCGCCAGCGCCGACCGGGCGCTATCGAACTCTCCGCCGAGTGAATCCGCCGCGAACCGCATCGCGGGCGAGAGTTTTGAAATCGGCGCGCCGGCTTGCTCCAGCAACGAAGCGATGGCCAGATTGCCGTTGTGCATCGCATGTTCCCACGGCGTCTTGCCGTATGCTCGCTCGTCCATGCGTGCGCGATGCCGCATCAGCAATCGAACCCGTCCCTCCAGGCCCCGACTGGCGGCCATCGCCAGTTGATAGCCGAGAATGGTCGGCGCGGGAGTGCCGCCGGAACAATTATCGGCCGGCCGATGCTCGCAATTCAGCCCTCTGGCCAGCAGCAACTCCAGCACTTCGTCGTCGCCAAACATGCGGTTGTAAAGTGCCTGGTTGTCGTCGGGGCGCGCACCGTGTCGAAGCAGTAGTTCCGCGAACGCGCGCCAAGCCGCATGACCGGGCTGGTTGAGCGGTCCCGATTCGCCTTCGCCGCAAACGCCGGTCAGCGCCGTAAACGGATATTGGCCGTCCCACGGGAAACTTGCGTTGGCATCCGCGCCGCGTTCGAGCAGAAGTCGTCCCACGTCGAACGTCGAGTGATTCGGGTTCTCCGACACGATGCGGGAATAACAGGCATACATGAGGGGCACCCAGTCACGAGGCCCCCCCTTCTTTTCCAGCAATTCCGGATCGTCATCGAGAAACCGCGTCACTGCCCCTGCGTCACCGGTGGCGGCGGCGCACCAGATTGACGCCGTGGCGAGTTCGGGATGTTCGTGCAGCAGTTGACTGGCCCGCGCGTGCCGATCGCGGTGGTCGTTGGAGTAATCGAGGCAGCCGTCGTCGAGTAGCAAGTCGGTAAGTTCGTTCATTCTTCGTCGCTTGTCGTTATTCTTCTCATCCCAACTCTCCCAACACTTCGATCGTCGCGGCGGCCATTGCGCGGGCGTCGCGCCG
>JBGTFW010000293.1:0-3058 GCA_041747075.1 Pirellulaceae bacterium | reverse complement strand
GACGCGTCGGAGATTCGCAGCCGCCTGGAGAAGGCCGGTGAACGGATCAAATCCGCGATTTGGCCGTGGCCGCTGGGTCACTATTTCGGTGGCGAAATTTTTCTGTGAGAGGCGCTGCTGCGTAGCCGAGTCTGCGTAACCGAGTCTCTCCGAGACTCGGACGGAAGAAAAGGCGTCTCGGAGAGACGCCGCTACTTGAACTGCTGCGTGAACTGCTACTTGAGACTCGGACCGCAGTTGAGACTCGGACCCAAAACAAAGTGTTGAATCCCGCAACAGGTGATTGATTCTGCCGCGTTGGTTCCCTGGAACCGGGCGTTTTCGCGATCGTTTCCGGCGACTTGACTCGGAACGTCGTGATTCGACCGATCGGGAAAGGGCAACAGATTTGCGAGTGGGCACTGGATTTTCCGAATGTCCGGTTTCCAGACCGAAATTCCGCCAGTGATTGGCGAAAATGGGGGCGAAGCGGCACGCCGGTTGCTTTCATGTTGCTTGTGGTTCGGCTTGTTGCGTCTGTTTTGACGTTTGCAGGGGTGAGTCGATTCGGGGAGAGACCGGCGGATTTGGCAGTCGCACGTATGAAAATCAGCTTTTTTGTGTGGCGTTTGTCCGGCCGTCAAAATAGAATATGTGTTGAAGGCACAAACTGTGCCGATCACTGAAAATACGTAGCAGGGGATCGGGTGCGCTGCTTCCGCCTTTCTCGGGGCGGGGCTCGGCCGAACGCGAAAATTTTGCCTGGAGTTTGACATGTCGATGTGCAGCCGTCACGGGATGCGATTTTATTGGGTTTGGATGGTGGTCGTCACCTTGATCGGGACCAATGGCCTGACGGCCCAGGAACCTGACGCTCGCCTGGCGACCTTTGAGTCGGCGACCGGCGAAGTCGCATTCGCACTGAGTCTTGCCCCGCGCCTTGAAGGTCAAACAACGGTTCGCCCCGGAAATATCGCGATCTATTTCGATACATCGGCGAGCCAGACGGGGCTCTTTCGCGATCACGCGCTGGACGCCCTGAAGAGCATACTGCAGGGACTTGATCCAGCCGACAACGTCCAGTTGTTCGCCGTCGACCTTGAACCCGTTGCCATGAACAGTGGGTTTGTCGCGCCGCACAGTCCGGAAATGAACGCGGCAATAGAGCAGTTGCGCGAGCGTTTGCCGCTTGGCGCGACGGATATGTCGTCGTTGCTTCAATCCGCTGCCACCGTGCTTGGAAAAGACCTCCCCAACAAGAACGTCCTGTACATTGGCGACGGGATCAGTCGCGGTGCATTGCTTTCCAGTAAACGGTTCCAGTCGCTGGTTGCCGGGCTGGTTAAAAATCACATTGCTGTTTCCAGTTTCGCGATTGGCCCGGAACGGGACATCGAGATGCTGGCGACGATCGCCAATCACACGGGTGGCAACGTCTTTATCGATACTGACGACGCCGCCTCAAGCGATCAGGCGGGTGCCGGCATGGTGTCGACCGTTCGCGGCACCGTCCTCTGGCCCGACACGATGAAACCGGTCGCGCAGTTTTCCGAGGTGTATCCCCCGACCGTTCCGCCGCTGCGCAACGACCGGGACACCATCCTTGTCGGAACGCTCGGCCAGCGGCAACCGGTGGAGGTGACTATTTCGGGAACCGTCAATGGGGAACCACGACAACTGAGCTGGAGCGTCTCGCCCGAAGCGGCCAACGGTGAATTCCGGTTCCTGCCCCAGTTGCTGGAAATTGCCCGCGAGTCGGGCGGCCAGTCACTGCCCACGGTCGGATCATCGGGGTTGCGCGAAGCGGCCCGCGTTATTCTCTCTTCCTCGCACCAGATCACCCAGCTCGGGTCGACCGTGCTGGCCAGCACCAGCAAGCCGGTTCAGGAAGAGGGACAGCCTCCCACGGACGATGAGCCAATGGAAGACCTCACGGATGAGGGGGGGCTGATGTTGCAGGACCCGCCCGCCGACGTCGTGATGCCGGTCGAGGGCGAGGGACTGAATCTTGTCGACGAGAACTTTGATCAGACGCCGTTCCTCCAGGAATCGGCCGGAAGCGGCCAGTTTCTCGATACCTATGACGCGCGGCGGCGTGCCTCGCGGGAACGACTGGAAAACTACATCAACAATGAATTGCGGATCGCCCGCGATTTGATGGCGACCAATCCGGACGTGGGCATTGATCGGCTCAAGGCGATGCTCGACACGGTTCAGCGAATCCCCGATCTGGAACCTGAAACACGGCTGGAGTTCGAGAACAGGTTGCGGTCGGCCCTCAGACAGTCGAACGTGCGGAAACAGGAATACGACGAGCGGCTTGCGGCACGCGACGAGAATCGCGCAATTGCCGAATCGCAAATCAATTTCCTTAACGCCATGCGCGATCGCGAAGAACAAATCGCGCAGTTCCTGAACCAGTTCAATTCGCTTATGGAGGAAAAGAACTATGACGCCGCGCTGGCGACCGTCAAGGAGGCCGTTGACCTGTACCCGGACTCGCCGCACACGACGGCTGCCGAGGAAGTCTCGATCATCCAGACCAATTGGGAACTGTACTGGGAATTGCAAAACCAGAAAAACCGGAACTTCCTCGCCAACCTGTACGAGGTCGAGCGTTCGGCGGTCCCCTTCTCCGGCAACCCGCCGCTGGTATTCCCCGACGCCGACGAGTGGATTGCCAAGAAGGAACGTCGAAGGAAATGGCAGAACGTTCGCATGGCCGGCAACGAACGCGAGGAACACATCCTCTCGCAACTCGATCGCGAGGCCAATCTCGATTATTTTGAGCAGAGCTTCGGCGATGTCCTGGAAGATTGGAGAAATGACTATGAAATCCCGATTGAGTTGCATCCGTCAGCGGAGGAGAACGCCCTTGACGCCGAGACACCGATCAGCAAGCAACTCAAAAACGTTTCGCTTCGCTCGGCGCTGCGGATCATTCTTGAGGAGTTCCAATGCACCTACACGGTCGAGGATGAAGTCCTCAAGATCGTTTCGATCGATCATGCGACGCTTCCCGAAAACCTTGTGACCTACATTTACAATGTGGGTGACCTTGTTGCGCCCAAGAATTCCG
>JBGTFW010000292.1:0-10787 GCA_041747075.1 Pirellulaceae bacterium | reverse complement strand
TTCATCTCGCATTGAACGACTTGCACGGGCATATCGTCAACGTGCTTCCACAGCCACGACCCCTCGCGGCAGAGAATCGTTACGCGATGTCCGCGACGGCACAACTGGCGGCTGAGCAATCGACAATGCTCCAGCGCTCCGTTGACGTCCAGGCCGGAAATAATCTGCAGGATGTTCATGAAGCGTGGATCATGAGAATCCATTCACGAGCCGTCAACGCCGCGCGAGCGGGAGCGTCCGGAACGCGTTGCGATGCTAGCTTACGGTTCGGGTTCACGGACGCCCGACATTTTGATATGAGTCCCCCCGCGATCCACGGAATGCTCGACGTCAGGTTGGCAAGGAGCGATTCCGAACGAAACCATCGGAGAGAAAAATCGCATGATCGATCGCTCAGAGCACTTGTACCTGTCTGGTCTGGCTATCACCCTCGTACTCGTCTTCGAGAGTTGGGCGAGTGCGCAAACCATTGCGCAAGCCCCGACGCCCCTCGAATCGATGACGGCCGCCGCGCGTCAACTGGAAGCGACGGGTGAATTCGTCAAGGCACGTGAGGAATGGGACCGAATCGCCGCGCATCTCGCCGTTCAGTTCGGAGAGGACTCGTGGCAGGCGGCCAACGCGCGGCTGGAATCGGAGACAGCCGACGTGCAAGCGGGCCTGGACGCCGCGCAACGGGCACGGATGGCCCGAATCCGCGAAAACCAGACTCAAGCCGCCGAGGCCCTCGCGCGCAATGACAGGCAACAGGTTCTTCAGTCAATGAGTTCCGCGATCGATGAATCGCGCCAATTGTTTGGCGCGCAGTCGCCCGTCGTGGCGCGGATCGAGGTTCAGGCCGCACAAATCCATCACGCGAGCGGCGACCCGCAAGTTGCCTGGGAACTTTATCGCAGCGCGCTCTCGGCGTTGCGTGATTATTTTGGAGACGACCACCCGGAAGTCGAAGCAGTCAATTATTCACTTGGCAATCTGCTGCAAATCAACGACCAGGCGGCTATGGCGATCCCGTGGCTCGCCCAGAGCGTCGCCGTCAGCCGGCGGGTCTTTGGCGAAGACTCACCGATTTACGCTGACCGGCTGACCTCACTCGGCGTCGCCCAGTACGAATCGGGAAACCCGGCGGAAGCGATCACGAATCTCGCTCGCGGCGAGGCCGTTCAGCGAATGGCGCTTGGCGAAAATCATCCGCGCCGCGCTCAAGCGCTGCTCGACCTTGGAGTCGCCAGCCTCGCCAACGGGCAGGCCGCCGAGGGTCGTGAATATCTTCGCGCCGCGGTGGAAATCCTTGATGGCCAACCGGAGGGCGCGCACCCGCAACTCGTCGCGGCAAAAACACATCTCGCAACCGCGCTCGTTCTCACCGGCGAGAGCGAGGAAGCAGAAACCCTTTTGCGCACCGTGATGGCGGTCCATCGCGCGAGCGGAACGAGTTCACAGGAGACCGCGCGCATCTCATTCAAGCTGGCGATTCTGCTCGGACGCAAAAATGAGGTGATGGAAGCCGAACAGTTGCTTCGCGACGCAGTCGCCGCGCAACAGCAAACGCTTGGCGATTCCCATCCGGAGACCCGGCGCAGCCTTGGCGCGCTCGTCGCGCTGCTGGATCGCGCGGGCCGTACGGGCGAGGCCGACACGCTGCGGCCGAGACTCACCGCCGCACCCGGCGAGACCGTTCGTCAGGACGAGTGAAAACTAACTTAGGTATTTCAGTCGTAGCCACGCTCGCCAGAGCGTGGTGTTTTTGTGGTCCGCCGTCTGGCGACGGCAGCTACATGCACCGAAATATTTATTCCAGCGGTCGTTAGTTCAACTCACCGCTCGTCTCGTCGAGGTACGTGATCTGCGAAAATGACCGGCCTGGTTGAATTTATGCCTCACGCATGGCCCGTGCGATGCACTCGGTTTCGATGGGGTCCGAGAGCCTTGCCACACCGGGTCCGACGGGCAACACAAAGACCGGACGCCCGTTTCGCGCCTTCTTGTCGCGTTTCATGACCTCAAGCAATTCGTCGTGGCGCTCTCTCGGGAAATCGCAGGGAATCCGCAACGCCGCGAGCAAGCGCGCCTGCCGCTCGGCCAGCCCGGAAGCGACCATTCCGAGCGATTCGGCGAGCCGCGCGGCCGCCATCATTCCCATCGCGACGGCATGACCATGCCGCCAGGTGCCGTAACCAAAAACCGTCTCGATCGCATGTCCAAAGGTGTGCCCGTAGTTCAGTACCGCGCGGCGACCAAGAGTTTCGCGCTCGTCCTCTTCGACCACCTGGGCCTTGAGCCGGCCGCAGCGCCGCACGATGTCCACAAGTATCGTCTCGTCGCGCGCGTTGATTTCGGCAACATGCGACTCAAGAAATCCGAACAGTTCCGCATCGAGAACAACGCCGTACTTGACGACTTCCGCCAAACCCGACGTGTACTCGTGATCGTCCAGCGTTTTCAACAGGGCAGTGTCCATGTAGACGGACCGGGGCTGCCAGAAGGAACCCACCATATTCTTGCCGCCGGTCAGGTTCACTCCCGTCTTGCCGCCGATGCTGCTGTCGACCTGGGCAACGAGCGTCGTGGGAATCTGAATCAGCGGGATGCCGCGCATCCACGTCGCCGCGACGAAACCGGCGAGATCGCCGACGACTCCGCCACCGAGGGCGACGATTGTCCCTTGCCGATCGATGCGGTGATTGAGCAACTCGTCGTAAACTTGCTTCGCAACGTCGAGGCATTTGGAGTCCTCGCCGGGCGGTAGGGAATGGATGAGGACATCGGCGTGAGTTTTCCACAACCGCGTCAACGCCGTGCCGTGAAGGGCCTCAACGTTTTCATCCGTGATGACGAAGCAGTTGGAGTTTTCGCTGGCAATTCGTTCACCGATTTCATCCAGCCATGCGGCGTCAATCCACACGGGATACTGGCCCGCCGCGTGTCGCACGTGGAAAGCCGGTTGCCTTGTCATGAATTTTCCCGCGGCTTGCCGATGACGGAGAGGACCTGGCTGGCGTCGATCAGCAAGCGCCGGTGATCCTCCGTCTCGACCAGCAACTGTTGCGCAAGAATCTCATGGTTAAGAACCGTGGCCGAGCCGTCGCGAGTCACGATTCTCGAGCCGATTTTCGGCAGTTCGCGGAGCAGTTCCTCGTAGTGGTCGTATTCGTAGCGAAGACAACATTTGAGTCGCCCGCACCGCCCGGAAATGCGTGTCGGGTCGAGCGTCGCCTTCTGGATTTTCGCCATTCTCATCGAAACGGGGGGCATCGACGTGAGGTGCGTGTTGCAGCAAACCGGTTTTCCACAATCCCCGTAGTCGGCCAGCAATCGCGCCTCGTCGCGGACGCCGATCTGCCGCATTTCGATCCGCGTCTGAAACTCGCCCGCAAGGGCCTTGACGAGGTCCCGAAAATCAACCCGCTGTTCCGACAAGTAGTAGACAACGATTCGTTCGCCGCCAAAAAGATGTTCCAGATCGACCAGTTCCATCGCAAGTCCCAGGCGGTCGATGTGCACCTGACAAACTTCCATCTTGTCCTCGCGAGCCTTCATCAGTTCGGCGTATTCATGAGCGTCGTCATCGGACATCTCACGGAGAATCCGTCCCGCCGGTTGCTGGTCGAGGTGCGACAGCGCGTCGTCGGTTGCCTCGCAGAGGACAAATCCGCTTTCGAGGCCACGGTTTGTCCGTGCGATGACGCTCATCCCCCGGCGATAAGGCTCGCGGCCGCGCGTTGACACCGAGAATACACCGAGCGTCCGCATGGAGCCGTAACGAACCACGTAACGGGTCGGCCCTTCGGCATTTTCGTGACGAGTGTTCGCCGGTCGAGTCAGGTCTTTGTCTGTCACGCGGAATCCTTGGACGGTGTCACGGCTTGACAGTGCCTTTCGCAAAGCGTTAATCGGGGAGCCACAAGCCGGATTTTTCGCGAGTTCCCGATCCCCCGCTCTCCTGGTCGGGAGTCCACAGCGCGCTATCGCCGGCTGATACCGGGAGGGCCTCGTCGCCTTCGTCGTCGAATTCCGCGGGTCGCGGACCGCCAAGGCGAAGTCCGAACTTTTCAAGGACCTGGGAAACAGCGTATCGAATCCGCGGATCCTCCATGTACCGTGTTTCAAGAGTGTGAAGGAGCTCCTCAAGGCCATCGGTCAGATTTCGTTTCATCCGCTGTTCCAGTTCGAACACCAGAATCCTCCCGACACCGCGATCGTGGCTCACGGCCGACTGCCGTGCCTTGTGGATCAGCTCAATCGCCTCATCGTCGTCGAACGTCGCCGAGGCGAGAATCATGTACAGTTGCTCATGATTGAGATTTTTGTCGATGTGGGGTCGCGACAGCAACTCATGAGCACACGGACGCAGTACGCGCAAGTTACCCGCCTCCATCGCCATCGCGAAAACAGCCACCAAATTCATGTCGTCGAGGGATGTCAAGTCCATCCGCTGCAAGGCCAGCGGCGCGCCAATGACTTTCTCTTTCTCCGCCGCCGCGAGCGGCTCACGCCGCGGAATATTCAGCTTGTCGCGAATCCGGTCAAAATCGAAACTCCCGCGAAACGTAACGGTCCCGTCGTTTTCGATCAGCAGGATCAGTCCCGCGATCAAGGCGCGATCGCGTTCTTCTTCCTTCGCCGCCTCGGCGGGAGTCCGTCCGCCGAGGGCGGGAAACGGGGTCGTCGGGAAGGTTTCCATCACAAGCCGCTCGAAGGACCGGGCGGAGATTTCCTGGCGGCGTCGTGCCGAGACGGTTGCCGGGAAGTTCATTTCGCGAGTTAGCTCGTGCGTGAATTCGCCGACACGGTTGACGACTTCCCGTTCCGATTCGGGACCAATGCTGGTGCCCAGCCAGTGGCGAAACTCATTAGCGATCTCGTCGAGGTCCGGTGTGCCGGTAAGGACCAAATGCATCATGCCAGGCCGGTCGGTTCGCTTCCCGAATACACTGAAGCGGCCGATCGTGAGCGGGACGCGTTCCTCGTCAACCTCGTCGTCCTGCGAGTCGTCCAATCGGTCGCGGTCGAGTATGATTCCCGCGATGTCCGGTGCCCGTTCGTCAGAATCCAGGTGACTACCGGTATTCCGGTACGCGATCAGCCGCCGGTTTGAAACAAGCAATTCACCCAACCGGCTCGCTTCGAGAACGGGATACGCAAGCCGGACGACGTCCAGTTCGCGCTCGCGAGGCTCTCTGGAAATGGCAAAGGCGAGCGCGAAGGTCTCGGCGCGATCGTCGAAGGGCAATTGATCGGAACCGGCGTATTCCGCCAGCGTTTTCACGGCGTCGCCCGTCCGCCCGAGCCACGTTTGCAGCGCGGCGATCGCGCGAAGTATCCACGGCTGGTTCGGGAAGTCGGCATCGAGCTTTTGCAGGCGCTGCAAGGCGGCTCGCCATCGTCCGCGCCATGCGAATCGTACCGCATTGCGTCCGGCTTCGGCCCATTCAGGCGGCGCGAAGTCGTCGGGAAGCGACAAATTCAATCGGGACTTGTGCATTAGCGGGACCTCACCGCTGTGTCTGACCGAGCGGAGCAATTCCGTGATTCCGGGGTCCTCAACCAGGTTCGACGCGAAAACCAGATGTTCCGTGGCCGCGATCAGTTTGTCGTCCTTAAGGAGGGAAATCGCCGTCATCCGAAAGGCGCTTGCAATTGACAGCGGAACATTAAGGCCGGGCAACAGGTCGATCGCGTCCTGCAAGGCCTCAACCGCCTCGTTCGATTCACCCGACTCGGCCAACAGCATGGCGCGGTGCTGATACCCGATGGCGGCTCGCGGATTGCGGGTCAGGAACTGCTGGTTCTCCTCGCGCGCCGTGTCAAGTTCGCCAAGCGACAGAAGAATGTGCGCCCTCATCGTGGAAAGGCAATCGCGGCGTCCAAGCCTTGAAATCGTCCGGTCGACATGATTCAGCGCCGCAACCGACTGTTCCCGCACGCTCAAATCGACGATTCGGCTCAAGTCGCCCACGATTGCCTTGCCGCAACAGAACTTGATTTTCTTGTCCGTATGGCAGGGACAGGTCTGGTAAATATTGATATCCATGGTTTTTTCGAACGCGAAATGCTGACGTGAAACGCCAATGCGCAAGGGTTCGCGAATTGATTTGACGGGCGAAACCAATTGTTTTAACACAATTGCCGGTTCCCGGACACGTTGCCATGGAGAAACATTGAATCCGCCAGTCACCCCAATGCAGGTCGGGCATTCCTGTCTGACCTGGGCGACGGAGGAATTTCCGGGATTCTCTTCCCATACCGGCTTTTCGTCATGCCCCCGAGGCGATTGTGCCCCACAATTACGATGGCAGACCCACGAACCCAGAGCGAGCCGCCATGTTTTTCCGTTCAAGGCGCAAGTCGAGAATCCGCAAGCACCTGCCGTTCCTCCAGGTCGAACGACTGGAGTCGCGTCAATTGCTCACCGCCACGATCGGGTTCGACCCGTCGAACGGTCTCATAACGATTACCGGCGATGGGGCCAACAACCAGGCTTTCGTCACTGCTCCCTCACCAGGTCTCGTTCAGGTCGAACTGGTCGGCGTCGACACGCAACAGTTCGATCGCGCTTCGGTCGCCTCCATTCGCTTTAGCGGTGGAAACGGCGCGGACGAATTTCGCAACGACACGGATCTTTCGAGCGTCGCCTACGGGCATCGCGGCGCGGATGTGCTGGTTGGAGGCAGCGCGAACGACTCGCTGTACGGTGGACCCGGCGTCGATTCGCTCGACGGACGCGACGGGGATGACTTTCTCGATGGAGACACCCAAAACGATACGCTGGTTGGCGGCGCGGGGAACGATTATCTCTTCGGCGGCCTTCACGACGACTTGTTAAACGGCGACGACGGTGATGACTCGTTGCTGGGAGATCGCGGGGCCGACACCATTTATGGCGGTGCGGGAAACGACACGATCTACGGGTTCACCGAGAATGACTTGCTCCACGGCGGGTCGGGCGACGACCGCGTGTACGGCCAACATGGCGACGACGTCGTTTACGGCGACGATGACGCCGATATCACCGGCGGCGGCCCCGGCGCGGACAGGCTTTATGGAGGTGCCGGCGACGACGTCATGACCGGCGACCAGGACGACGACGTGCTGTACGGTGAAGCGGGCAATGACTTGCTGCTGGGCTGGATCGGCAACGACGTGTTGTACGGCGGCGATGGCAACGACCAGTTGTATGCGCAGGAAGACAATGACATTGCATGGGGAGGAGCTGGCGACGACGTATTTCTCGGCGGGACCGGCGACGATTTTCTCTATGGCGAAGCGGGCAACGACTATCTCTACGGTCAGGAAGGCAACGACGTCCTGAGAGGCGGGAGCGGCGTCGATTACCTGCTGGGCGGCGCGGGGAACGACAGCCTTTCCGGCGGCTCGACGGTCGGACAAGCGGATACGCTGCAAGGCGACGCGGGCCACGATCGCTTTCTCGTTTTGAACGGCGACTCGATCGTCGACCTGGGGGGCAACGACGCGGAACTCCGCTTCGTCAACGGTAGCAGCCAGTGGAACGACGCCGAATTGGAGACAGCCGACGCGGCCTTCGCGCGATTGTTCGGGGCGACGGGAAATACCCGACTCCTGCGCGAACCGCTGAACTCGGACCCGCTGACCTTTTTCAAGGAAGCGAGCCTCGGCGGCGCGGCGGGAACCAATTCCCTTGCATGGTCCTCCCAAACGACGTGCGGTCCCGGCGGTTGCACCACGACCTACACCTACACGCGACAAATCCGCATTGCCGAATGGGACGAGAACAATGCGTGGTATAACGACGCGTGGATCGACGTTTTCATTCACGAGATCGGACACAACTGGGACAGCGAACTGGAATTGACGGCGGTTCTCCCGCAACTGGGCACACAATGGAGCAATTTCATGGCCGTCGCCGATTGGCGCGCGTCCAATCCCGGTTCGGGTTACACCCAGTCGCTCGACGGCCAATGGTGGTATCGCTCGACGGCGTATTTTGTAGAGAATTACGCCCGAAACAATCCGTACGAGGACATGGCGACCGCGTGGGAATTCTGGTTTGAGAATTACCAGGACGCTTCGCAAAATCACGCCGCCATGCAGCCGCGGATGAACGTCCTCGATGCGATCTTTGGGCAATTGGTCTGACCCCCGGTCCAACCGGGGCCCGCGGCTAGCGCCGGCGGTTTACAATGGATGACGCGCAGGCCGATAACTGACGCGCGGGCCGATCGATTATGCCCAAGCCGGTAACTGACGCGCGGCGATGCTTTGTTTCCTTGCGTTGTTCGTTCCAATCGGTGGGGCGAAGAAGGCAAAATCTGAAACACGATTTCGACCTTGTGGCGTCACGGAGTGCCGCCGCCACGTGCTATAATCGCGTCGTCATGCAACCCGCCATCGACTGCCGCGATCTCGTCAAGACCTATCCGGGCCGTCCGCCCGTCGAGGCGGTGCGCGGGATTGATCTGGCGGTCGATCCTGGCGAGTGCTTCGGTGTCCTCGGCCCCAACGGAGCCGGGAAAACGACGACGATTGAAATCCTTGAGGGGCTGTTACCTGCCACCAGCGGCGAAGTCACCGTGCTCGGTCACTCGTGGAACGGCAACGCCCACGAGATTCGCCAGCGGATTGGCGTGTCGCTCCAGGAAACGCGGTTGAGCGAACGGCTCTCGGTTCGCGAAACACTGACATTGTTCCGCAGTTTCTACGGCGATGGCCAGTCGATCGAGGAGTGTCTGCAACAAGTGTCGCTGGCCGACAAGGCCAATGCATGGGTCAAGAAACTTTCGGGTGGACAGCGGCAACGACTTGCCGTTGCCACGGCACTGGTGGGCGATCCGGACCTGCTCTTTCTCGACGAGCCGACGACGGGCCTCGATCCGGCCAGCCGAAGGGACCTGTGGCAGATCATCGGGTCGTTTCGCGAACGGAACAAGACGGTCCTCTTGACGACGCATTATATGGACGAGGCCGAGCGGCTCTGTGATCGCGTCGCCGTCTTTGATCAGGGGCGCGTCATTGCATTGGGAACGCCGCGCGAACTGATCGCCTCGCTGGGCGCCGAGCATTTGATCGAGTTTTCCATTGAGGAGACGAACGCGGAATCACCGGACGACCACGGCTGGCTGGCGGACTTGCCCACCGTCGAGCGACTGGATGCATTCGATGGGCTTTGGCGGCTGACCGTCCGCCAGCCGCACGTTGTCTTGCCGGCGCTGCTGGCCGGACTTGCCGAACGCCGCCGGAAAATGTCAAGCCTCACGACCCGCCACGCCAGTCTGGAAGATGTGTTCGTCAGCCTCACGGGCCGGCACCTTGACGAGACCGGGGAAACCCGGAAGCGCGATCATGTGGCCTGAATCCGACAAGACGGGTGAACTGCTCGCGAAGGCCCGTGACGGAAACGAGTCAGCGCTGAACGAACTGATGGAGCGCCATCGCGCGGCGTTGCGGCATCTGGTGCGAATGCGACTGGACCGGAAAATCCAGCGGCGCGTCGACGTGAGTGACGTGGTTCAGGATGTGCTGATCGAAGCCAACCGGAGGCTCATCGACTATTTGGCGAATCCGGTCATGCCCTTTCATCTGTGGATGCGGCAGATCGCCCGCGACCGGATCATTGACGCTCATCGCCGGCATCGCCAGTCGGCACGCCGCTCGGTCGACCGCGAACAGCCGCTTGCGGTTCCCGGCAACATGCAGCAAAGTTCGATCGACCTGGCCGGTCAACTGGCGGGCGACGACAAATCGCCTTCGATGCAGGTTCTGGAGAAGGAGATGGCACGTCACGTCGAGTCGGCGATTGGCGAGCTGGAGGAGACGGACGCCGAGGTGATCATCATGCGTCATTACGAGCAATTGACGAATCAGGAGATTGCCGCGGCGCTGGACTTGACGGAACCGGCGGCGAGCATGCGCTACCTCCGCGCCGTCCGCCGCCTCCGTGAACTCATGCAATCGAATCCCGGCTAGTGCATTGTGACAGCCAGGAATCAGGGTTGGTGAATCAGCCGCAACGCACTAGCGTCACGTTCGACGAACGCTCACCACCTCACTGACTGGCCAAGAAAAAAGGCCCGCTGCGTTTTCGCGCAACGGGCCATGTATAAAGACCGGCAATACCTACTTTCGCACTTGCAGTACTATCATCGGCTCAAAGTGCTTAACTTCTGTGTTCGGGATGGGAACAGGTGTATCCACTTTGATATGGTCGCCGGAAGAGACGCGACGGGCCTTTGCGCCCCGCCGCGCCTGTGGTCTCTGGCGTGGTTCTGAATTGATGGTCATCATCGGCGCACTCCCATGAGGCACCGGTTGCGATTTGAACCGGTGTATTTGTACCGGGCCAAATCGCGAGTTGAAAATACCTGAGCCAGATAATCGCGGGACCGCCACCGTGAGGGGTGGAGGCCTGGATATATGTGGTCAAGCGTTCGTCCGTTAGTACCAGTAAGCTGAATGCATTGCTGCACTTGCACATCTGGCCTATCAACCTCGTAGTCTTCGAGGGGACTTCACCCTTTACAGGGAACGAAACCTAATCTTGGAGCGGGCTTCACGCTTAGATGCTTTCAGCGTTTATCCTTTCCGTAGATAGCTATCCAGCCGTGCCACTAGCGTGACAACTGGTACACCAGAGCTACGTCCTTCCAAATCCTCTCGTACTAAGGAAGAATCTCCTCAAGTTTCGTGCGCCCACGGCAGATAGGGACCGACCTGTCTCACGACGGTCTGAACCCAGCTCACGTACCACTTTCATTGGCGAACAGCCAAACCCTTGGGAGCTTCTTCACCCCCAGGATGTGATGAGCCGACAT
>JBGTFW010000291.1:0-11241 GCA_041747075.1 Pirellulaceae bacterium | reverse complement strand
GAAAGGGTCCAGTCTCCGCCGCCCGGTCCGCTGATTCTCACTCCGAGCGGCAGTGCGACCGGCGCGCGAGTGGCCGACGCGCGCGCGATGACGCGTTTCAGCAGATCGAGTTGTTCGCCCGAATCGTCAACAATCGACGGGAGCGGTCGGCGTCTCGTCCGGCCCCATTCTTTCGCTTCTCCATATTCGAGAAAACGGTGAATCATCGCCGTGTCGATCTCAGGGCATTGAAGATCACCCGCGAACTCGCGCAACCCGGAGGTGTCAAAGTCCGGATCACTCGTTTCATACTGCTGATAGATGGCGATATTGTCGAGAAATTTTTCCGCGAATTCCGCCTGGGGGACGCGTGTGATCTCCGGACCGCAAAAATCGACGCCGTGTGAGTTGTAGTATTCATAGCAGGACTCGACCACTTGGCGCGGCGTGAGGCGCTTGTGAGGTGCCAGATGGTAGGTCCTCCCATGCGCCGCTCGATTGGCGAAAATCCGGCAAAAGACTTCCGAGACCCAATCGACCGGCACGACGTTGCGCGGCTCGTCGCCGTCAAACGGAAGCTGAATGGGCGTGAGAACGCGCCCGTCGGGTCCCCGCTGCTGCAGGGGGACGAGAATCGCGATCAGCCGCAGATAGACATAAAGTCCGTGCCATGTACTGGTGAAGCCCGTTTGCGAATCGCCGGCAATTACAACGGGCCGGTAAATGGTTGTCGTTCGAAATTCGCTGCTTTCGCGAACGAGTCGTTCCGCGGCGAATTTGCTCCGTTCATAGTCGTTGCGAAAATCCTGGCCGCGCTCGAATTCGCTTTCAAGGATCACGCCCCGCCGGCAACCGCTGACATAGGCCGTCGAGACGTAGTGCAGATGTTCGATTCCCGACCGCGCAGCGAACGCCAGTGCGTGCCGCGTGCCCGTGACGTTGCTCAGCCACGGCTCGGTTTCGGGATCCGTTCCCTGGAATTTCAGTGCCGCTGCGTTATGGATAAGCGAGCGGCAATGGTCGCGGACAAACGCCTGATCACCGGAATCCAGTCCGAGTCCCGGCAAACGGATGTCGCCGGTCAGGAGTACAGGACGGGGCAGGGGGATTCCGCAATCGTCATCGAGCCGTTCCATGATCCGGGCCAGCCGCGACTCGGCCGATTCCGAACCGTTCGCGCGGACAACAACCGCGAGGCGAAAACCGCGTTCCAGCAAGTCACGCATCAAGTACTGGCCCAGCAACCCCGTCGCGCCCGTGACAAGCGTATACGGTTGCCGGAGGTCGCGGACGCGCTCCCGTACAATATCTTCCAAGTTTTAGCTCCTCAAGTTGATCGTCTTGCAGCGTCAGGATCGCTCGATTTCCGGGTGGCCGGCGGCATCCTGCTCCGCACTACGGCTGGCAGCCGCAGCCACGTTCCAGTGGCTCGGGCATCGTGCCTGAGTGCCGCGGCTGGCAGCCGCAGCGACTCGCGACTTGTATGCGATCCTTGTTTGATACGATTTAGCCTAGTTCAACGGCGCGGATTGTATATGGCGCGGAATTCACTCCTTTCCGGATTGTCACGGATCGGCGGACCCTGATTTCCGTTCGGCGCGGCTGGATTGAATTTCCGGCCAGTGCCGCGGCTCCTAACCATAGCGAACAAGGTGTGGAAAACGGGCACTTTCAATAACCAGCCGCGGTTTTTTGGGTTTATTCCCGCGTCGACCTTTGAATTTCGCCAAGCCGCGATATACTCGCCAAATTCGTTCACCAAACGTGTCATCTCATCCGTTCGCCCCAAAACCCGCGGAGAGCCGCCATGGCCAGGTATTTGACGGAATTTGTCGGTACGTTTTTTCTGGTTCTCACGATTGGCCTGGCGGTCAATTACAAGATTCCGATGGCCCCCCTGGCGATCGGCAGCATGTTGATGGTGATGGTCTATATGGGAGGCCACATTTCCGGTGCGCATTACAACCCGGCGGTCTCGTTCGCCGTCGTCATTCGCGGCTTGCTCACGCCGCTGCAAATGCTTGCGTACTGGCTGGCGCAGATTCTCGGTGCGATCGCCGCGGCGTTAATCGTCGCCTTGATCATTCCCGCGCCGCTGGAGGGGACGGAAGTGGGGGAGCAGGTGGCGCGCTTCTTCGGCCCGGCACCCGGTGCCGGGTTCACGATGACCAGCGCCGGCGTTTGGTTGGTCGAGTTGCTCTTTACCGGTGCGCTGTGCCTGGTTGTCTTAAATGTCACGACGTCCAGCAAGACACAAGGCAACTCGTATTTCGGACTGGCGATTGGATTCACCGTGGCGGTTGGAGCATTCGTCGGTGTCCACATTTCGGGAGGGGCCTTCAATCCGGCGGTCAGCATTGGACCGAACCTCATTCAGGCAACGATGGGCGGCGCGCCCGACGCACTGCAAAACATCCTTCTGCACACCGCCGGTCCGCTTGTCGGAGGTGCCGTTGCCGCGCTCATTTTCAGGATTCAGGAAGATTTTGTCGCCCCGCCCCCTCCGAAGGAACCGCCGGAGGAGGAAGTTCATGTACACGAACTGACGTAGGCTCGCGGAGCGACCGCAAGACGCGCGGCAGCGGAAAGTGAACGCTTTCCTCGCGCACTGTCCGTACTTCCACGGTCGCGTCAAACCGCTCGCGGAGCCAGTCGATGCACTGCTCAACGACGGTTTCCGGTGCCGAGGCGCCGGCAGTGATTAACACCGTTTCATCACCGCGGAACCAGTCGGCGTTGATGTCGTCCGGGCCGTCGATCAACCACGCGGAGACATCCGCGTCGCGCGCCATCTCGCGCAGACGCTGGCTGTTGGAACTGTTCTGGCTGCCGAGAACAAGGCAAACGTCGGCTTCGAACGACAACTTGCGTACGGCGTCCTGGCGGTTTTGGGTCGCGTAACAGATATCGTCCTTGGGCGGATTAACCAGCTGCGGAAAACGCTCGCGCAGCCGGGAAATGATCTGGTTCGCGTCGTCAACCGACAACGTTGTTTGCGTCAGGCAGGCGACCCGCGCATCGTCGGGCAAATCGAGCCGGTCAACGTCCTCGACCGATTCGACCAGCGTAATCGCGTGCGGTGCTTCGCCCATCGTTCCCAGCACTTCGTCGTGACCCTGGTGTCCGATGAGGAGAATCGTGTAGCCCTCGCGCGCGTACTTGATGGCTTCGAGGTGAACCTTCGTCACGAGGGGACAGGTCGCGTCGATCGCCTTCAGCCGACGACGACGGGCAAGCTCGCGAATCTCGGGCGAGACGCCGTGAGCCGAGAAGAGGAGGTTCGAACCAGGAGGCACTTCGTCCAGGGAATCGACAAAGGTCACGCCCCGGTCGCGGAACGAATTAACGACGTACTGGTTGTGGACAATTTCGTGATAGACGTAGATCGGCGGCCCGAACGCCCGCAGGCACAAATCGAGACTTTCAATCGCCATGTTCACGCCCGCGCAAAAACCGCGGGGACTGGCAAGCAGAATCTTCATGGAATCGGAAAATGCGGCAAAAAAGGTCCAGGACTGTTGATTCTAGCGGATGGGGGAAATTCTGGCGAGTTCGTCCGGGAATGCTTGATTCGCCGGCGACGCCGGAGGACAATGGAGATTCAGGCAGTCAACTCGTCGATTTCCGGAGTCGTGCCGGTTTTCGATAGACGGGGCGACCAGCCGGGGAACATGCTTTCCGAAAAGGTAGCCAACATGAAACGCACTCTTTTGATGATCTTGACCGTCGCGATGGTTTCGCTCGCGAGCCATTCCGCAAACGCACAGTTGTTTAACCAGTATTCCGGCGGAGGGTACGGGGGAGGCGGACCTTCGTACTACGACAATGCGCAGTACGGTTCCGATCCGCGCCTCGGCTATTGTCTCAAGAACGACTGTTGCGGTGGCAACGCGGGCAATTACGGCAACCATTTCGGCGGCAATTATGGCAACCAGCCTTTTCCCAATCAACAGCCCGGCGTTCCGGCCGTGCAGCTCCCTCCTCGTTCGCGGTTTGTCGTCGAGCGGGGTGGCCGACGCGTTCTGACCTACGTGGGAACCCGCGAAGGATTTGTGCGAAGGTATCCCCAGTACGCCAACCGCATTGTTCTTCGCGAGACAACACCCGGCGAGCCGATGGACGCAATGAAAAGGGATCCATCTCGAGAGACCGTGACACCGTCCGTGGAAGTCGAGACGAACTCGATGCCAGGCGAGATGGAATCCACAACGCCCGCTCTTCCGAAAACAATGGACAATCCCGACTTCCCGACACCGCCCGAAATGACTCCGGAGGACGAGGGGGAAGCAAGTCCCAGCGACGAGATTGACGGCTAGTATTCATCATGGCGTGGAAGTCCCCGTTTCCGAAATTCAGAGCTGGCACCGGACTGGCACTAGATAAACTGGTTGATCAGGTTCTCGATCAGTTCCTGACGCCCGCTCGCAATGCCAGTGGACTCGCCGTTTTCGCGCGACCATTCGGACAACGACTCAAGCGTGTGCTGACCTGATTCGATCTCGCGACCCAGTCCCGACCGCCAACTCGCGTACCGTTCCTCAAGCATCTGTTGCAAGCGACCGTCCGCGCGGATCGCCGCCGCGGTTTTCAGGCCGCGCGCGAATGCGTCCATCGCGCCGACGTGAGCATGCACAAGGTCGATCGGATCGATGCTCTCGCGGCGGACTTTGGCGTCGAAGTTCAATCCGCCCCTGCCAAGCCCGCCGTGCCGGAGCAGCACAAGCATGATCTCCGTCGTCAAATAGACGTCGGTGGGAAACTGGTCGGTATCCCAGCCGAGCAAGAGGTCTCCCCGATTGGCGTCGATCGATCCGAGCATCCCCTGGACGGCGGCATATTCGAGTTCGTGCATCATCGAATGACCGGCCAGCGTCGCGTGGTTGGTCTCGATGTTGAGCTTGAAATGCTCGGCCAGGTCGTACGTGCGGAGAAAATTGATGCATGCCGCCGCGTCACTGTCGTATTGATGTTTGGTTGGCTCCATCGGTTTGGGCTCGATGAGAAACTGCCCGGAAAACCCGATCCGTCGCGCGTAGTCCACGGCGAGATGGAGAAACCGCGCAAGGTTATCCAGCTCGCGTTTCAGATCGGTGTTCCAGAGATTCTGATAGCCCTCGCGGCCTCCCCAAAAGACATGGTTTTCACCCCCCAGCCGATGGGTGATGTCGAGACATTTTCGCACTTGCGCGGCGGCGCGGGCAAAGACTCCCGCATCGCAGCTCGTCGCGGCACCGTGCATGTAGCGGGGATGACTGAAGAGGTTGGCGGTTCCCCACAGGAGCCGAATTCCCGTTCGCTGCATTTCTTCCTCGAGCACCTCGACAACCGCGTCGAGATTGTTCTCGAACTCCGCCTGCGAGTCCCCTTCGGGTGCAATGTCCGCGTCGTGAAATGCGAACCATGGCGTGCCGAGCTTGTGCATCAACTCGAACGCCACGCGGACCCGCCGCACCGCGTTCTCGACCGAGGCCGAACCGTCGTCCCACGGTCGCCGCAGTGTTGCTGCGCCAAACGGGTCCCTTCCATCGCCGCGCATCGTGTGCCAGTAAACCACGCTGAAGCGCAGATGATCGCGCATCGACTTTCCTTCAACCATCTCGTCGGCGTCGTACCAGCGAAACGCCAGCGGGTAACGGGACTCCAGCCCTTCAAACTCAATAGCGTCGGTCTTGAACCAGTCGGGCATCGTTCGTATCGATCACAAAACGGGGCAGGGCAGGGGGGTGAAACCGCGGTTAACGCTTCATCGTTCGTTGTATCAGCCAGTCGCCGAAACCAGGCGAACAGGACAACGCGACGTAGATCAGCCTGGCGCGAAAGGGCATCAATTCGAGCTTCCGCTTCTCGCATCCTTCGATGATCTTGTCCGCCAGTACATCCGGATCAACGCCGCGAACCTTCGCGCCCGCGGCCGGCTTTCGCGCGAATTCGGGCATTCCGGCAGTCTGGTGATCGTAACGGTCCCCCTCGTCGTCTCGCTTGATCGGGCCCGGACAAACAAGCATGTAATGAACATTCGAGGGACCCTCCAGGCGCAGATGGTGATTGAAGGCCGCGAGGGCGAATTTGCTCGTCGTGTACGGTGCCAGGAAGGGCCACGCGGTCTTGCAGGAAAGCGATCCAATGTTCACCACATGACCCGACGATTCTCGCAGCGCATCAATGGCCGCGCGCGTGCAATTGACCGCCGCGTGCAAGTTGATATTCATGAAATCCCGGTAATCGGACAACGTCGTCTCGAACAATTCCATTCGTACCGACTTGCCGACATTGTTAACGAGCACGTCAAGCCGTCCAAACCGTTCGAGTACCTGGGCAATCGCCGAACGAGCCTGCTCGGTGTCCGTGACGTCGGCGGAAATCGCCGCCACGTCCGCGGGGGAAAAATTCGAGGCGGCCGCCTTCAGCCGCTCGCGATCACGCGCGAGCAACGCCAGTCGCGCGCCACGCGCCGCGAAGCGTTGGGCAATCGCCAGGCCGAGTCCCGCCGATCCTCCGGTTACCGCGACGATTTTTTGGCTCCAGCGACTCATGAAAAGCTAGCGACGTGGTGCTGGCACGGTATCCTTCGGAGAATTGGAAAAAGGGGGCTGAAAGTGACGATTCCGACACAGGGAAAGTTAAAGTTTGCTGGTTGAGCGGGCGATAACGATTGTATCACAAGGGAACATTGCGAAAACCACTCCCTCCCGATCGCAACAACCACCGGATTGCCGAACGTGAAGACCATTGCCTTGCCCTTCCGCGGAAGCCTGTCGCGCGTGCGACGCCCATGGCTGCTCGCCATTGTCCTTCTCGCCTTGTCGGTCAGCGGCGGTTGCTCGTTGTTGACCCCCAGGTCGGCAACGGAGGAAATGGACCGGGCGGCAAACGCGCCAACGTACAAGGTCATTTTTGCCAACAACCTGGGGGGCGATCCGGAAATCTTTACCGGTCGCCTGACTCGACCGATCACGGTTCACGAGGCGCTTGTGGAATCCGGCGCGACGCAACGCTACCGATCGATGCTGGTCGATCTGGCCCGCGCCGTTCCCGAACAGAACCAGGTACTGAAACTTCCCATTACCTGGGATACCGAGACCGATCACGTGCTGGAAGAGCAAAACTACGCGGTACATCCCGGTGATGAAATCCTTGTTCGCAGGGACAATGCGGGCCCATTCGACGCGATCTTCCCCTCGCTCGGCTCCCACAAATAGCTAGCCAGCGCCCGCTTGAGGCAATACAAGCCCGAAGCGCCAGCGAGTGAACCGGTTCGGCTGAATCTGCGCCAAAGTACTTGACATGCGCCTTGTTCGCCATAAGATAACTTCTGTTTCCGGCGGGCCACTTCTGTTTCCGGCGGGCCACTTCTGTTGGTTCAATCGAAACGATGGCCCAAATGAAACGGCGGAAACCTGCCGATTCGTTGACAATCATTTCCAAACTGGAGTGTGCCATGTTTAACTCGATACTGATTGGGATTTTGAGTTTCGGACTGATTTGGACTGCCGGCTTCTACGAGGCTGACGTGCGGGTTTCGGGAGGACTCGTGCCATGTGACGTGACGGGGACGGTCAGCAAATCCTGCAACGACTATCTGCCAGGTTGCCCACAGCAGGTACTCAAATGCCACGTGGGAACCGGAGATTTGACTCTATTGTGCGATACAGGCGGGGGCAACGTGCGATGCAACCGATTTTTACAGTGGCCTCCTTGTCTTGGCGAGAATGAGGACCTGACGGATTCGGAATGCGAGGTAGTCCCCGTGCCAGACAATTAATCCAATTGGTACATACGTCTGACCGAACGCCCAAAAAAATCGTCGATTGCCGGCAACTTCGTTCCGGAGTTGCCGGCTACTCCCCATGGTTTTCGAACCTCGTATTTCAATGAGAGGGGCGGTATCGTGAAAGGATTGAAATGACCCTGAAGTATCTCGCTCCCGTTCCATGCGATGGAATACCTGGCGAGTTCATTCCAGGTGGTTTTACATCGGGAACCACGCGTTGGGTCCGGGCCATTGCGTTCACGGCATTTGGCCTTGGATCGTATGTACTGCCCTTATGGGGTGGTCCCCAATTGGGGGAGGGTGCGGTTCAGACGCAGTCAGACCTACGCGAGGAGTTGCCGACGGCCGTTGACCTGCTGACCGAGCTGGCTTCCCATGATTTGTCGGGAGAATCCAGGCTGATCGAGTTCGAGTATGAGTACGGCATTAACTTCGGCGAACCGGTCGATCCGTCAACGGTAAAAATGTCGGCTCGAAAACGGGTGTTGCTGGAGCAATTCACCGATGGGTCGAGTCGGGAATTATCCTGGCTGGTGGGAGGTAGTGATTCCGCCGGATCGGTGAAGCCGTTCTCCGAAGTCCTCTTCGATGGCGCGCGCATGTTGCGCCTGGAGACGTTCGAGGAAGGCGATGGTTACAATATTGTTTTGACCTACGATCCGACAGTCGCCCAATCACATGGAATGCGCGGCGACGGCGTTCTTGTCTTTCTTGGCAAGTCAGGCTGGTACACACCCGACGAGTGGAACGCGTTTCAACTTGCCAGGCAGGGCAATCACACGATCGAAGCTGTCAACGCTCCAGGTGGTCGTGCACTGCGATTGAAAGTCGACAGCGACCTCGGACACGCCGAGGTTGAGCTGGACGAGCGCTCCCGGCAATTGCGGCGCGTCGAATTTCGAGCCGTCAGCCCCGCCCATTTTTTTTCCGGAGGAACACTCGAAGAGGCGAACAAGAAACGGGTCGTTCAGGAATTCCACGATTTCGAATATGCGGCACCCGCGACCGACAACCTTGCCGGGTTGAAATCCTGGCGAGTCCTCGAGCGGCATGAATGGCTGAGCGGACGTCAACATCAGGTGGTTGGCCGTGTGCATCTGATCCGCTTCGCTCTGACAGATGAAGATCCAGTTCGTTTCGACCAGCGAATCCGTTTCCAGAATGAGGTCCGGGAGGGTGCTTCCATTGGCCTGGAAGGGAATCCGCATTTGAGGTATACGATTCGAAACGGCCGACTGGAAGTCTTTGTCGATGAACGTATCGAGGATCAACTTGCACAATCAACATTTCATGAACTGGAACCTGTCGAGACCGGGCAGTCGGGAAGAGTCGTGTTCGTTTCCATCGCGGTGTTGGTTGCCGTTATCGCCGTTACCGTCGTGGTGATTGCCGGCTGGCGGGTGCTGGTCCGGGGAAAGGGTGAACGGTCATGAACTGGCCCTGTTTTTTTATTGGTGCCCTTGCCTCCGCGCAGGCGTTTCCCTCCGCGCAGTCTCATGTCCAATTGCTCGCTCGCGGCGCGACGGGCGACCCGCAGCAGTGGCACGTGCCGGAGTCATCGGGTCTCTGTGGTCTTTACTCACTGTATGCAGTCGCCAGCGCGCTGGGAACGGAAAGAAAACTGGCGGATTTTCTCTCGCCCCGTTTTTGCACGGATCCGATCGGCAGTTCCGCGGCGGACCTCTGTTTGGCGGCGGCCGAGAACGGTCTCGAAAGCAGAACGGTGGCCGGACTGAGTGTTTACGATATCCGGCGGTTGAACGTTCCAGCGATTTTTCATTTTCGGCCGCGCGGAGAGCTCGACGAATTCGTGCACTGGGTCGCCTTTTTGGGAGTCGATGACGATGGTCGAATAAGAATTCTCGATCCCCAACATGGTTTGGAGAGTCTGCCACTATCCGAAGTAGCCAGTCGATTCGATGGAACCGCGATCTTGATTGGCTTGCCCGGGACCGACTGGGCGACACCGCTTTGGCCCCTCCGGTTGGCTCGAATTCTGTTGGCGGTCGGCGGTGCCGGTGCAGTCTTGCTAACCGTTGCGACGGTGAACTGGATCTTCAGGCGGTTCTCCGGGAATCGGCATGCCTGGCCAGCCTTATCAGTACTTTTTTTCGCAACCGTTGTATTTGCCGCGATCGCGTACCACCGGTTTCGGCCAGACGGACTGCTGTGGGATGGCCATGCAGTCGTTCACCGGCTGGCTGCTCACGCAACGCAGACGTTCCCGGAAGTTGATCGGGAAGTGGTCGTGGCGGCAATCGCGCATCCGAACAAGGTCGCCCTGGTCGATGCGCGTTACACGTCAGCGTACACCGCTGGATCGATTCCAGGTGCCGTGAATTATCCGCTGGACATCGACCGGCCTGGTGAGGAGCATCTGTTGGGGGAACTCGGGCGACGACAGGAGGTTATCGTGTTTTGTCAAAGCGAAGGTTGCTTGTGGAGCGATCATATCGCCCGTCGATTGGCGGCGGCTGGTATTCGTGAGGTCCGCATTTACCGGGACGGTTATTATGACTGGATCAGGTCCGGTGGTTCGGAGCGGTAAAGTACCGCGTGTTTTTTCGCTTGTCGTGCGACTCATGGTTGCGGGTCTTTTCATCTTTTCGGGGTCCGCTCACCTCCAGCATCCGCATTTACTGTTGAGGGACATATTGATGTACCGATTGATCCCGGGTCCCACGGCGGTTTGGCTGGCGGTCATCTTGCCGTTTCTGGAATTGGGGGTGGCCATCCTGTTGTTATCAAAAATTCCCGGTAGATGGTCACTTCTGATGGCGTGTATGCTGCTGTCGATGTTCGTGGGTGCCCAAGGCTCCGCTTGGGCTCGCGGACTGGATATCGATTGCGGCTGTTTTGGTGGACTTGTTCGTCGCCAGATCGGTCTGGAATCACTGACGTTCGTGGGACTGATGTTTCTGTTGGCGGTCATCGCCGCGTATTGCTCAAAATCGACTCTTTCGGGTACTTCAAAAGCATAGAAGAATGGCGTGATACACAACACATTCGCTCGTCGAATTACCGGTTTTTCCCACCCAACGGCTCTGACTCCTTTCGGAAATTTAATGCGGCCAACACTGCGTTTGGTAATCTTCAACAAACAGGTGAGTCGGCGGATAATTGGCTGCCTGGCGTTTTTGTTGTTACTGAGCGGTTCAGGGAGAACGGCGGTCGCGCAAACGCAGTGGCGTTTGGTTCCAGAGTCCGCCCTGGCCGCCGTTGTTGTGCAGCGCCCCGACCGAATTGCCGACATTTTGCGCGAATTACTGAGTCAGGCCGTCGATGACGGGGATTTAAAGGACATGTTAACTGGCGAACCGCACCCGATTCTTGATGCCGACGAGTTTGACGGTGTGATTAAGTCGCTTCGGCGTGGATGCGACTGGATTTCGAAAGTCCAATCGCTGACCGTTTATATCACCGAGTTGCAGCCGGAAGTGCAATATTGTGTGATTCTGGAATTGCAGGAGTCGTCCGAAGCCGTGAAGCTG
>JBGTFW010000290.1:0-13875 GCA_041747075.1 Pirellulaceae bacterium | reverse complement strand
GAACCAAAGGGAAAAGTCGACGAGGACTGGAAGGGATAACGAGGGAAAAACAAAAACAAAAAAAGCGAAGTTCTGATTCTACTTGGGAATTCCGTGAAAACAACGTTGGGCCCTCAAAATCACGGGATTCCCGGTTCAAGGCACGACCGCCTCGATCGCGGTCTTCGGCGAGTATCGATGAGGCGAATCGGCCACTCGGCATAACCTCCCATGATAATGCTCGAAACGGCCCGTTCGACCTCAAAATTCCGCTTGCTGTGAGGCTTTTTCCAGCAATTCGACGCGCCGCTGAAGGTCGGCGACAACCTCCCGCAATTCGTCCATCCCCGATTTCGATGATCGGGCGGTCGCTGGCAAGTCACGTTCTCGCGCCCGCACGGCGGATTCGATCGCTTCGGCATCGGGCTGTTCACCCTCGGGATACAGGCCATGCGTCACCCATTGCCCGCGGCCTTCCGCGGTCAATTCGATCACCAGTCCCCTTTCGACCAGTCCGGCGAGAACGGGCCGAATTTCCGCGAGGCTCTCGATCGGTTCCATCCGCGCGGCACGGCCACGCAATTCACCGACCGTTTGTTCACCGCGAAGCAACAGTTCGGTCATTACGGCCAGTTCCGTTTTTTCAACTCCCAGCCATTCATAGGCCCTGTGGCGATACTTGACAACGCGGCCGTCCCCCTGAATTTCCACCACGGCACCCATTTCCCGCAATTCGTCGAGCGTCGCCTGGACGTCGTCGGCATCGAGGTCCAATTGCGGGTTGCGGTTGCTCTTCTGGTTGCTTCCGGTCTTGATGGCGTTGACGGTCATCGGATACCCGTCCGGAGTCGTCTTGGCCTTTTCGACGAGAACCCCCAGCACGCGGCGCTGCAACGGGTCGAGAGGTTTCCAGGCGGGACGTTCCTTTTCGATGGAATCGGACATGGCGCGTTCGGGTGAGAGGGACCAGTGGATTCGTGAAGTGATTGCCTTTATTGGAACGCATCGCGTCCCGTCCGGCAAGCGATCGCGCCGCGGCACACGTTGGTTGGATGGACACATCTGGGGAGACTTGCGACGATTGGCACGCCTGGTGACTGGCGTTGCAATTCGGGCCATAATGAAATTTCCGGAAACACCGCTCGTTCTTGTGAATTCAAGTCCGGAGCGAAAGAACTAACCTCCATGCGATATGAAACCTCCATGCGATATGCCGAACTTGCAATCGTTCCACTCCTCGCTTGCCTGCTTGCCGGGTTCCACCAACCGCATCACGCCGTGGCTCAGGACTCGTGGGGGACGATGGCCGGCAGAATCGTCGTCGATGGAGAGGTCCCGCCCCCGGCGGAATTGACGCTCGGAACCGGCGACCGGAATTATTGCATCGCCACGGGTGTAACCTTTACTGACCGCTCATTGCTGGTCGGCGAACAAGGGGGACTGCAACACGTTTACGTCATGATGTACTTCGAGCGAGGCGACGATCATCGACCCGCCATTCATCCTTCGTACTCCGAAGCCGCGGACGAATCCGTTACGCTCGACAACCGGAATTGCCGGTTCGAGCCTCCCGCTATTTTCGTGCGGACCGGCCAGCCGATTGAATTCCAGAATGCCGACACGATCGGCCACAACTGTCACGTCGTGACGATGGGCAATGAGGAAAATGTCAGCCTCGGCGCGGGTCAGACACTTTCGCTTGAACTTGAAACGTCCGATCGGGTTCCCGGCATTGTCAAGTGTGATGTTCACCCGTGGATGAAGGCCCTCATCCTGGTTCGCGACGAGCCCTATGTCGCGATCACGGATGATGAAGGCCATTTCCTGATCGAGAACATTCCGGCGGGCGAGTGGACTTTCCAGTTCTGGCATGCGCGTCCCGGATTCCTCAACGGCCTGACGCGGGAGGGCAAGTCCATAGCGGGGCGGCGCGGTGAAATGACGGTCACGATCAATGCCGATGAAACGACCGATCTGGGGGAGTTGGTGATTGCCGCGGATGAACTGGTTGAGAAATAAACTCGTGTCGAGACCGCGCCTCGGTCTTTTACTATTAACGGCCTCGATGGTGGTGCTGGCCGGTTGCGCGCGAAATGTCGCACCGCCCCTTCCCTACGACCCGGAGAACGTGGAGCAACTGCGCGAGGAAATCGGCAACTACCGCTGAAAGATCGGCAGATAGCCGTTGTCCAGTTGCAGGATGACCAGATTGCAACTGGTGACGTAGGCCGGATCGATGTTGCCTTCCCACTGGCCGTCAGGTTGTTGCCGGGTGGCGATCCACGGGCAAATGCGGTCGCGAAACTCTTCCCAAACTTCGGCCTCCTGGCGATAGACGACCTGGGAATAGTAAAGATACGTGTAATGCCAGTGCCCGTACTTCTCGCCCTGGTCGAGATTGTGCAAATGGCGACGGCAATACTCCCACATCTCCTCGATTTGGGGATTTCGCTTTTTGTCCGTACTGTAGTCCCCCGCGTTGTAAAGACTGGCAAGCGAGGCCGCCGTAATCGCCTGGCGCGACGTGCCGGTCGTCCGCGAACTGTACGAAATGCCGCCGTCGGGGTTCTTGCAATCGTAAATGTACTGCCGCGCGCGATCGATCGCCTCGCGCGGGACGACAATCCCGGCGTTGCGACATCCACGCAAGCCCTGCACCTGGGTGATCGTCGTCGAACCTTCGTCGAACGTGTCGTTCTCGGCGCTGCTCACGTAACCCCAGCCACCGGTCGTCGTCTGGGCGTTGACGCTGAACTCGACGGCTCGCGTGAGGATTTCCACCAGTTCGTCGCGGCGATCGGCGTCCTCCTCCTCCCCCAGCACCTGCGAGAGAAACAGCATCGCAAAGCCATGCCCGTACGTGTAACGATTGTCGCGCTGCGGATCGCCGATCAATCCGTTGGCGCGACATCGCGAAAACAAGTAGTCGACGGCCTTGCGGATCGGTTCGGCGTACCTTCCCTGGATCGTCGTCGAGCCGGAACAAATCAGCGCCAGACCCGCCAGCGCGCTGATCGCCGTCGGATAGGTCGGATGGTCCCAGCTTCCCAGTCGCGATTGCTGGCCGGTCAACCATTCGAACCCGCGATCGATCGTCTCTTGCCAGCGGTTCTCCGGACGGCGTCGGCGGCGAGAACGCCAGGACTCCCGCGTCGTGACAAGAGATCCGGGCGGGGTGAGTAAACCGTGCGCGGGGAACGAACCGGCGACCGCGGCACTCTGGAGCGCGCGGGCGAGAAAATCACGGCGATCGATTCGAAAACGATGACTTGCGGCGAACACGCCTCAATTGTAGCGTCGACGTCCGTAGGGCGAACTGCCAGTTCGCCAGACTGCTCCAATCTTCCGTAGGGCGAACTGCCAGTTCGCTAGACCTGCTCGCGAAAGGTCTGAAAACTTAAAAACCCAATGACCGCCGCACAAATCGCAAAGACCAGATCGATTCCGAAATGGGCGCCCCGGAATGGCGCGATGCTCGTCATTCCCACCAGATTGAGGAGCATATCGAAAAAGAAGAGCAAAAAGACCAGAATGGAAATCGCCATTGCGGTCAAACACAATACCTTGGGCATTCTGGAAAATCCTCAATCCCCCGGGGTCAAAAGGGGCACGGGGGTGTCGCGTCGGTACAGGGGTGGGGTGGCAAGGCCCTTGGGCGGGCCTCCGTAGTATAATTGGCTCTTTCGGCATGTCACGCCGACAGACGTGACGGAATGCGAAAGTCAGGCATTTTATTTGTCGGGCCGCCCCGCGAAACCGCGCGAGCCCCCGCGAATCCCGCGCGAAACCGCGCGAGACCCCGCGCGAGATATCGAAGGTGGCAATGGAAGGGGTTTTGCGGGCAGTTTGTGGCGTTATTCGGACCGTCCGTTTGGAGCAAGCCGAAATGCCCGGCGGTGTCGAAACAGGATACACGACGCGAGCTCCGAATTTGCTTGACGCCATCCGCGCCGCGCGGTGTACTGATTCCAAACCCAGGGGCGACCGACCTACGTGCGCAAGGCAGTTTACACCGGCTCGTTTGATCCCGTCACGCTCGGTCATCTGAACGTGATCGAGAGGAGTTGTCGTCTCTTCGATCAGCTCATCGTGGGGATCGGCGTCAATGCCAGCAAGGACGCCTTGTTCGAACCCGACGAGCGGCTGGATCTGGTCCGTCGCGTGACGCGCGAGCTGGGCAATGTCACGGTCGAGACCTTTGACGGACTGGCGGTTGACTTTGTGCGGCGTTGCGAGGCGCGGATCATGGTTCGCGGCGTACGGCCCCTCACGGATATTTCCGCCGAATTCACGATGACGATGGCCAACCGGCAACTGGCCGACGATCTGGAAACGGTATTTCTGATGGCGGACGCCGAGTTCGCCCACGTATCGAGCTCGTTGATCAAGCAAGTCGCCCCGCTCGCCGACGACTGGCAACTGGCGCGATTCATCCCCGCCGAGATCATTCCCGAACTAAGGCGAAAAATGTCTGGCGTCACCCTTCGCGGCGCGCGTCATCCCCGCGAAGGCGGGGATTGAGTGCCTTGAGCGACGCGTCGCCTTGGCCGCAGCCCAATGGGTTGCGAAGCGTCTGGGTTCCCGCCTTCGCGGGAATGACGGAGTGCATGACGGAGTGCATGACGGAGTGCGGCGTCCCGGTTCAATTGCTGCGCGACAAGGACGGCACCGACGCTACGCCGTGGCCAGCAAGCTGTTCATCGCGCCGACCAGGTCGCGGACTGCCTTGACGCTCTTCTCAAAGTCCCCCCGTTCCTGATCGTTCAGTTTCATTTCGATGACTCGCTCGACACCGCCGGCACCCAAAACCACCGGGACGCCGACATAATAGCCGCCGACTCCGTACTCCGAGTCGCACCAGGCGCAACAGGGTATCAGTCGCTTTTTGTCCCGGACGATTGCTTCGACCATTTGCGCGCAGGCGGCCGCAGGTGCGTAGTAGGCGCTTCCCGTTTTTAGCAGTCCCACAATTTCGGCACCGCCGTTCCGTGCCCGATCGACAATTTCATCCAGCCGATCCCGGTCGATCAGCCGCGTCACCGGAATCCCGCCCACCGCCGTGCAGTCGGGCATCGGGACCATCGTGTCGCCGTGCCCGCCCATGAGGAGCGCCGAGACGTCTTCGACGCTCACTCCCAGTTCCATGGCGACGAAGGTGCGATAGCGGGCCGTGTCGAGGACACCCGCCTGGCCCAGCACGCGCGCATGCGGAAATCCGGTGACCGCCTGGCACTGCTGAACCATCGCGTCGAGCGGATTGCTCACCACGATGACGACGGCGTTGGGGCTGGTGTCGCGAATTTTCTCCGCAACGCTGCTGACGATGCGGGCATTGGTGCTGAGCAAATCGTCGCGACTCATGCCAGGCTTGCGCGGAATTCCTGCCGTGACCACAACGACGTCGCTGTCGGCGGCGTCGGAATAAGCGCTCGTGCCGGTAATCGTCGAGTCGAATCCCATGATCGGCGAGGACTGCATCAGATCGAGCGCCTTGCCCGCGGGCATGTCACCCGCTTCCGGAATATCGACCAGTACGATATCCCCCAGTTCCATCGATGCGCACCAGTGTGCGGTCGTTGCGCCGACGTTTCCGGCCCCGACCACGGCAATTTTTGCTCGTTTCATGGTATTCCCTGTTGTTAAGAGACAGTCACGCGTCGGTGTTCGAGTCTCGGAGAGACTCGGCTACGTGAAGAATCCCTTTGCGGAGTCCGAATATCGCCGCTGAAATAAAATCGTCAAGGGCGCGATTTGACTTTCAATTTGACGAAATCCCCTTTCCTGGCAGTTGAATCTCGCGACGAGACAGGTGAGACCGGCTTCTCCCGCGCGACCAGACCACCAGTCCCGCAACAACGCCAATCAGTCCGATCCAGAAAGCCGCGATGAGCAACCCAAGTCCCGTCGGGTCTTCCGCATCGACGACTCTAGCTGCGCGAGGCAGCCCGACAAAAACCGGATTGGGACGTCGAAGTTCCGGGGAAACCGCCCGCGTCGCAATCGTCTTGTGCTTCCAGATTTTCAGGAAAAACGCCGGCACGGCGACCTCGACCGGCAGCTCGCGGTTCTTCAGTTCCGACGGCAACCGCGCGAGCAACACCGTGACGCCAAACCCGCCGTGAATCTCGACCGACGGACCGTCGCTCCCCGCACCGAGAACCAGCGTCCGATGACCGAGCGGTACAAAAACATCCAGTTGAAAATAACGATGATCCTCAACCATCACGCCGGGAAAATCGTCGGGGACCTCGACCGGCGTGATGCGCCGCAGTTTTCCCTCGACCAGAAAAAGCTGACCGACGTGTTCCCGGGGACTCTGTGCCAACACAACCAGATCAACCGGTTTCCCGATCGGCGGATTGCCCTGCTCGTCCGCGCGATCCACGGCTCGCAAGAACTGTTGAAAGACGTCGTGCTCGGCGGTTCCGACCGCCGCATCCGAGTATTGCCGAATGTCGTCAAGCAAACCAATGTCCAGCCCGCCATCCGCGAGCACCATTTGTCCCTCACCGATGTGCAACCCGTCGTTCACTTGATCCGGAAACCACGGCAGCCGATCCGAGACGAGAACGGGCCGCGAATTATTTGCAAAAACGAAAACCCCTCTCCCGGAGACCCGTTGGCCATTTGCGTTGCCTTTCTTTAAAAGAGTTTTCGGCACCCGGTCGGTCAGCACGATCAACTCACCGCCATCCCGGGTTTGAATCGCGACCCTCCATATCGGTCTCACTCCGTCGTCGCGACCGACTTCGCCGGTCGTCGGCGCGAGGTCGACGACCCGGCCGTCGAAGCGGAACGCGCGGCACGCGAACTCCCTGGGCGATCTGACGACTCCCGCAAGCGTCTCGGCGGTGGCATCGATGGCGTTCGCCCAGGCCCAGTCGGGGATGTTTTCCAAACGAAGTGCGATATCGCCGGTGACGGCTTCGGTGTTCTCCGCGTCGCCCGAAGCGAGCTTGCTCCAGTCGTCCAGTTCCATTTGCGGAAAGTATTCGCGGAAGTCATTCGTCTGGGCGCGCGCGAATCCCGCCGGAACTGACGAAATCAGTAACGCGAACGCGAACGCGCTTTGCCGAATCGCCCGCTTTTTCAACGACTCGTTTTCAGAATTCCGAACCATCGTCGCCCGCCATCCGTTTTAGTTTTTCGCGAACGGTTTCCACTTGCGGATCGTCGCGGAGTTGGTCCATCGCCGAATGGACGCGGTCGAGAGGGAGTTCGCCACGCGATTTTCCACCCGACGAGGCACGCCACACCAGCCACGCCAGTCCGATGGCGACCGCCGCGACCAAAACGACGATCGCCGCAAACGTCAACGGCCCAAAACTGATCGGCGATCCGACCGATCCCCGCGAGGTGGTTTCCTTGACCTGCACGGTGGCGGTCATCAGCAAGGGTGCCTGGGCCGCGCCCTTGCCGCTGTCAAACAACCGGACCTTGAAGAACTCCGCTACGGCCGAGACCTTTGCATTGACGTCGCGACTGTTTTCGCCATCGCCGGGGGTAAGGGATTCTGGAGACAACAATGCGTACAGGCACAGCGGAAAACTTGACGGGTGGTCGGGGCGAATCCACAAGACGTGATATTCCTCGATCCCCAGCGGATTCTTGCCAGCCCGTACCCGCTCAACGCGCAACGCCGTGCCGCGAACAACCATCATCCTTCCCCCCCATTCATCCGGCTGAGCCAGCAGTTGGGTGATCGTCGGCGCGGGAATCCCCGATTCGTCGGGCGACATCGGTTGATCAAAGACGTCGGACCACGCGGCCGTCCACGCATAAGCCTCGACGGGGCGTCCGACCTGGGTGAACTGGCTGACCAGCGAATCGGCGGCCGAACGCACTTCCCCGGGAAATTCGGCGACGGCGTCGTCAATCAGGCGTGGGTCGGGCCGATCGATCAGCGCGTCCATCGCGGAGAGGATCGAGTTTCCCCATTCGCGTGTCCTGGAGTCGCCTGCGTCGTCTTCACCGTCGCCACCTTGCCACGCTTCCCAGTGACTGCGGAACGCCGCGACGAGTCGCGCGGCGACTGCGGTTTCGCCTTTGGGTAACGCGGTTTGCAAGGCGGTGAGGCGGACGACTTGAAAGAACTCCGTTTGTTCGGTGCCCGGGATGGACTGGAGAAACTGACGCAGAAATTCTTTTTTTGATTCGTTTGCCTTTGTGAGAGCCTGCGGCGCGCCCGGCCCTGTCGCATTGGCGAGCATTTCGTCTCTGGCGTCGACCTGCAATGGATCGCGTTCGAACCTGGCACCTTCCAGACGTTCGTTCCGGAAGTCGCCGTCCGGTTGTGCGGCATCCCCCTCCCCTGCCCCATCGGCCGGGATCAACCACCGCCACGATTCGGCGCGTCCCGCGACGCGCATCGCCCAAATCACCATTAACAACATCGCCAGCAACATGACGAGTTTGACGGCGGACGACTTTTCGCGTCGCGGACGTCCGCGGGACCATCGCGCGTGGATCGCCGCCTCGCGCCGTCGGTCGGCAGAGGCCGCGTCGTCGGGATCGTCGGGAATGATCGGGGTGAATTCGTCCATCGTGGAGGCTTTTCGTTTCGGTTGCGATGTATTGCTTATTATAGGGAATCGACTCCGGTGCGGCTCTTTCGCAGGGACCACGGATGGGGACCACGGATGAACTGCCCCCTCTCCCCCGGCTTTGCGGGGAGAAGTTTCACCAGATCGGAGAATGGACGCGTGATGCCTTCAATCTGCCCCCTCTCCCCCGGCTTTGCGGGGGAGAGGGTGGGGTGAGGGGGTCTGCATCGCTTTGCCAAGAGACCAGGGACGCGCACGACGCAAATCGGCAGTAGTCGTCACACATTCACCTATGGGTTTACGTTGACTGGATGATGGTACCCTCGAACTTTCAAACCCGGTAGAATCAAGAACCAGGCGTCGGCTCACGCGCAGTGTCTGACGTGAACCACCCGAAGTTTTCCCAGGGGAACCCAGTCGATGTCCTTTTCCCGGGCGCTGAGCCGCGGAGTTGTGCTGGCCGGTTTCGTGATTGCCATCCTGCCTGCTATGGGCGGGCGGCGCGTCGTGGCGGACGAGCCGTGCGAGGAATTTCTGCAAGCGCTGCTCGAAAAGCGCTATTTCGACGTCGCGCTCGATTATCTGGACGAGATGGAGTCGAGTGAACTGGCCGGGGAGGTCTTTCAGCGGCGCATCCCCCTGTTGCGTGTCAATGTGTTGCTCGACGAGACGGCGACCTTGCGCGACAACCAGCGCGTGACAGACCAGCTTGACCGGACTCAAAAGATTCTCGACGAGTTCATTGCCGCAAGCCCACCGGCGGATTTGCTGGCGGAAGCCCAGGAACAACGCGCGAACATCGCGATGGGTCGCGCCCGCCGCTTGCTCGACCGCGCGACGTCGGACCGGATCACGATCCAGCAGCGCGACGAGTACCAGACTCAGGCCCGTGCGTTTCTCACCGAAGCCGGGGATACCTTCGAATCCATTCGCACGCGACTTCGCGATGAAATCGAGAACTTCCGGATCGATCCGCAGGACCCGAATTCCGCGTCGCGGCTCGAACAACTGCAAAACGATTACGTCAAGATTCGACTGAAATCCCCCCGTGTCACGGAACAGATTGCCGACTCGTTCGGACCCGGCGACCCGCAATACAAACAGCTTCTGGGTGAAGCCGCCGACCAGTACAACGAACTTTTTGAGAAGTACCGCACACGGTTGAGCGGGATCGACGGGCGTCTCGGTGCGGCGCGGTGTTACCAGAAGATGGGTGACGCGACCAGGGCCCTTGGTTACTTGCTGGAGGTTTTCGACTTGCCGCTCGGTCAGATTCAGAACCTGAAGAAACGAGAGGCGGCCCTCATCGCCCTTGATGCCTGGTCGAGTCAGGACCCTTACCCGGCCCAGGAAGCCTTTTCCCGCTTGCAGCCGGTGATTTACTCGATGCCGCCGGATTTCGCGCGGACGCCCGACGGTGTGCGGCTGCGACTGGAGTTCGCAAAGGTCTGTCACCTGTTGGCGGAAGCGATTCGCGCCAATGGGGCTTCCAGTCCCGATGAGCGCAAGCAGATGACGGTCCTTGACCGCGAAGCGACAAACATTCTCCGCGCGCTGTCGCGCATGTCAGGCGCGCACCGCGACGAGGCGCGGCGGATGCTCGACGAATGGGGAAACAGCGTCTCGATGTCCGACGAAGGTGACGTCGAAACGGGACCACCGGAAACGATGAACGAGGCACGGCAGCGCGGCGTTGATGTGCAGCTTGTCGTCGCTGATCTCAAGGCGGCGTTGGGTGCCGCGCGGGAAAAGCTCGAGGACGCGGCGGGCAGTCCTGCTGAAACGGAACTTCGCGCACAGGTCGCGGCGCTTGAGGAACAGCTCAGCGGAAAATCTCGCGCAGCGCTGAAGCTCTTCGAGATCGCTCTTTCGATGTCCAACGCTGAAACGCCACCCGACGACATTTCCAACCTTCGCTACCTCCAGGCGGCGAGTTTTTTCCAAATGGACCGGTTCTTTGAAACGACGATCATCGGCGAGTTTCTCGCGGAGCGTTTCCCGGACGCTTCGGGGACGCGGCCCGCTGTCGGGCTCGTTTGCAAGGCGTGGTGGCAAATGTATCGGGAGAACCAGGGCAAGGAAGGTTCCGCCGCCGACACCGCCCTCGAGCGGCAACAGATGAAAAAGTACAGCGAGATGATCTTCAGCAAATGGCCTGGCAGCGAGCAAGCCGAGATGGCAGGCACGCTGATGACGCTCGTTTCGCTCGATCAGAACGATCCCCAGGCCGCCGACGAATACCTGGCCAAAATCCCCCAGGATTCCTCCACGCGTTCGGCCGTGGTGCTGGAAGTCGGCAACCAGATGTGGCGGCAGTACGTCCTGGCGCAACGCAAGGGGGAGGCAAATCCGCTCGTCCGCGACCAGGCGAAAACGCTGCTTGAAAACGGGCTGGGTTATCTCAAGGTCGAGGACGTCACGACCTACCAGGCGCGCTCGGCGCTGTCGCTGACGGAACTTTATCTCGACGCGGGAGAGAATGAAGCGGCCGTCAATCAGCTCGAGGCGTCGCGGGTCGCGCCGCTTGACCTCGTCAAGACGAAACACCCGGCCGCCGCGGACGCGCGCTTTCGCCGCGATGTTTTTCGCACCGCCGTTCGCGCCTACCTCGCGATGCTCCGCGACGGCAAGGACGCACTGCAGTGGGTCGAGAAATCCCAGGGCGTGCTCGCCGCGCTAAGGCAGGACGTTGGTGACGAGCCCGACGGTCAGCGGCAACTCGCGGGCATTTACCTGACCTTGTCGCGCGAACTCAAGCAACAGTTCGATTCGCTCGAATCCGCCGACCAGCGCGCCGCGTTCGCGACGGGACTCGAATCGTTCCTCGAAGCGCTCGCCGACAACACCGAGGACCGGCAATTGATGCTCCTCACCGGAACGATGCTGACGGACATCGGGTCGAGCCTTCGCGAAAGCGATCTCGCCACGCAGGCCGACCGTTTCTTTGAACTGGCCGTCAAGGTCTACAGTACCCTCGGCCAGTCCGCGGACCCCGACCCGCGAGTCCAGTTGGCAATTGATCGCGGACGAGCCAATTCATTGCGCGGCAGCGGACGGTACGAGGAAGCCGTCAAGCTTTTTGGCGACATCCTCGAGAATCCGGAAAACCAGCGCTATCGCGACTTGCAGGTCGACGCCGCCACGGCGATGGCCGAATGGGGTCTCGCGAAAAACGACCCTTCGGCGCTGGTGTCCGCGGTTCAGGGAGGCGAGAAGCGATCGTCGGGAAACACGATCATGGGCTGGACGAATCTCGCCAAGTCCGCTCAGCGCGAACGCAATACGAGCCTCCTTGCCGAAGCGGTCTGGTACATCGCCCAGTGCAAGTTTCGTTATGGAAAAATCACGGGAAAACCTGAAATGCAACAGTCCGCCGTCAAGGAGATCAGGAACTTTCGCGAATCCGCCCCGGAGATGGGCGGCCCTCAGTGGAAAACGCGATTGGAGAGCCTGCTGCTGCAACTTGACGCACAGTTGAAAGAGTAAGAGCACGAACACGAGCCAAGCGGTCGTTCGCGACTTTGATTTTTTTCATTACACTCATCACGCGCTGAATGAAACGACATGCGAATCCCACGATTGGAAACGAACTGGCGGCTAGTCCCTTGCCGCTCACATTGCCCGGATACTCTGCCTGCGATCATTTGCCTCCTCTTCGGACTCGCGCTGGTCGCGACGACGCCGCTGACGCTGGCTGCGCAGCGCGATTCGATTGATCTCGTTTCGGGGCGGCCCGTGCGGGGGACGATTCAGGCATCAACCAGCGAGGGGCTGGTCGTTGCCACGGAGGAGGGGGAGCGAGTCGTCCCTGGCTGGCAAATCCGCCGAATCCGCTTCGACAACGAACCGACCGAACTGACGCGCGCCCGTTCGAGTTTCGCCGACGACCGGTTCAACGAAGTGATCGCCTCGCTGGACCAGATCACCGAGGCACCGGACAGGCCGTTAATCGCCGCCGACATCGAGTACATGAAAGCGATGGCGTCCGCCAAAACAGCGCTCGCCGGCGGCGCGATCACCGCCAACCAGGCAACCGAATTGCTCCGCGAATTCGGCCGGCAACACGCGGACCACTATATGCTGCCGGCCGCTCTCGAACTCTATGCGGACCTTACGTTTGCTCAGGGGAATTTCGGCGAGGCGACGCGGATGTACGAGCGGCTGGCGGGCGGCACCTGGCCGGAAATCGCATTTGAGGCGCGAATCCGGCAGGGTCGTGCGCTGACGCTTGAGAAAAAGTACGACGAGGCAATTGCGGTCTTCGAAGGCGTCGAAGGGGTCGACAGCGCCGAGGACTACGCGCTGCAGGGCAAGGCCGTCGCGCGTTGCCTGAAAGCCCAGGCGATGGCGCTGGCCGGAAAGGCGAGCGAAGCGGAGTCCATCGCGCTGGAAGTGATCAAGAACGCCGACGCGCGAAATTCCAACTTGCTGGCGCGAGCCTATAACGCGCTCGGAACCAGTTACCTGCAACAGGAAAAGCTCAAGGAGGCCGCGCGCGCGTGGCTGCACACCGACCTGCTCTTCATGACCGATCCCGACGCGCACGCCGAGGCCCTCTACCAGCTTTCCCAGGTCTGGCCACGGCTCGATCGCGAGGATCGTGCCCTCGAAACTCGCCAGGAAATCCGCGACCGATACCGCAACTCGTTCTGGGCGACGAGGGTCGAGGGAAATCGCCCCTGATTCGCCCAGGTGTTTTGCTCCGCTTTTGGCGAGTATGCTGTAAGGCACCCTTGAAACCAGCGGCCCGCCGGGGCCGTCGAATCGTGAATGACGTGGAGACCCATATGCCCAGCTCCCTTGGCCGGAACTTGCCCGCGGACCGCTTCGATCATCGTGTCGGGACGCGCGGGCCAACAACGCGCGATCTGGATCGGCGACCCGCGGCCCTCAGGCTGCTGGTGCTGGTCCTCGTCGCCTCCGCTGGTCTCTCCGTGGCGACGTCTCGCGCCGTTGCGACGCCCGCACCGGTTCAACCTGCCCAGAACGAAGGTGCCGAGGCAACGCCTCCCGCCAACACCGGTTCGACCGACGCCGGAAACACCAAGCCCCGGAAAACCGTCCTTGGATGGCTCGTCGAATCGCTTGGCCCGCTGTACATCATTCTCTTCCTGGTTCTTTCGTTTTCCTTCGTCGCGCTGTTCGTGATGAACCTGCTCTCGGCGCGGCGCGACACGGTTTGTCCTGATCAACTCGTAACTGAATTCGAGTCGCGACTCGATCAGAAAAACTACCAGGAGGCGTATGAAATCGCCAAGGCCGATGAGTCCTTTCTGGGCAACGTCCTCTCGACGGGCCTTGCCAAGTTGACCGCCGGTTACCCCCAGGCGATCGAGGGAATGCTGGAGGTGGG
>JBGTFW010000289.1:0-39162 GCA_041747075.1 Pirellulaceae bacterium | reverse complement strand
CGCCAATCGTGACGGCCAGATGCTTGACGTAACGGTGCAACTCGTCGGCAAGCGGTTCCGGCTGTGCGGATTCCTGTTTCGATGTTCCCCCGGAGCTTTCAGGCGCGTCTCGTTGATTCAGCGGGGCGGCAATTGGGCTCGAAAGCGTTTGATTGGCGGACGTACTGGCGTCGACGGCCAGAACAGCCGGTATGAAAAGGCCGACAGTTGAAACAACCAGCACGATGGCGCAGTCGGTGCGTCGCGACCATCGCGAACGTGATTCTGTTGGGTCCATGCCGAGATCGTACCACCGGCACGCGGGTGATTCCAGCCAAGGTCGATCGTCACGTGCTCTTGCGGGTGGCGAGCCGCTCGTGGGGCATGCATCCTTGCTTGCCATGAACACTGACCCCGCGATTAACCGCAAGCTGAAGCTTTCGCCACGTTCGGTGGGCATCATCATCCGCCTGTCAGACGAGCCGCCATTCGGCCTGGTAGCTCATGCCGAGGGTGAGTATCTTTTGCAGCAGGTCCTCGTATTCCAGTCCCGCGCGCTCGGCCGATTCCGCGTAATCCTCGCCGAATGACAGGTTGGGGTTCGGGTTGGCTTCCAGAACGTAGACTTCGTTTTGCGGCGTGAGCCGCAAGTCCATTCGCGCGTAGCCGCTGAGACTGAGTGACTTGTAGACACGGCGGCAGACGTTATAAATCCTTTCGACCGTCTTGTCGTCGAGGTCCTTCGCCTCGTCGGTCGCCACGCCCATCTTTTTCTGGAAATCAAGGTCCCACTTGACGCGCGACGTGGCGATCACGGGGGTCCCGGCGGGTGCCTTTTTGAAACGAAGCTCCCAGATTGGAAACATGGTGAGGCGGCGGTTGCCAATCGCGCCGACGTACAATTCGCGCCCCTCGATGTACGCCTCGACGAGCGCGTCGGTGGCCAGTTCATCATGCACTCGCTCGACTTGATCAAGCAGTTGCCTTTCGCTGCGAACGACCGACGCGTTGGAAATCCCCAGCGAGGCGTCCTCCGTGACCGACTTGACGAGCAAGGGAAATTCAAACCGCGCGGGCATCCGCGTCTTTCGCCGCCGCTGGGCGACGAAGAAGCCCGGCGTGCGGATCCGGTGATAGGAAAGGATTTTCTTGGAAAGCGGCTTGTCGTGCGACAGCATCAACCCGCGCGGATTGCAGCCCGTGTAATGCAGCTTTCTCAGTTCGAGATAGCTGACGACGTGCTGGTCGTAGACGCCGACGCCGTGAAATTCCTCCAGCAGGTTAAATGCGACGTGGGGTCGCCGCTCGCGAATGGCTCGTGGAATGACGCTCAGTTCGTCGCTCACTCCGATCGCCGAGACCTCGTGCCCCAATTCGCGAAGCGTCGTGACGACGTCGTATTCCGTTTTCCATTCCATCATCTCCTCTTCGCTGTAGCCGGTGAGGCTGTCCGGAGGGACGAGCAATTCGTGCATCAGCACGATAATCCGCAGTTTCCTGCGCCGCGCCTGGTGGTTCCCGCTCATAGGGCAACCCGGTGGTGGCCGCCATGGAGGTAGTTCATCGTGTGGACGGTCAAGAGGACCATCGCCCGCTGCGACGTATCCGATTCCGAGGCGGCGAGATGGAGGTTCATTTCGCGGCATCGTTCGATCATTTGCCGCATCACCTGATGGACACTGTAGCGGTATTCGCCCGTCCACTGGCAAACGATCCGCACGAGGTCACCGCGATTGCGCTGGAGAAAATCGGCGGCGCGAACCGGGTTTTTCGGGTTGCGCGGCTTGCGCGAAAAGAGCCGCAGCAGGTCGTGGTCGAAAACGCCTGGCTGCCGCGTGGCATACCGCGACTGACGGTCGTCGTAGTGTTCACGAAGGGTGTGCGTCAACTGGCTGACCGGGTCAACGAAGACTCGAGACTTGACGGGCGCGGTCATCCCGGTGATTTCCTTCATCAGCTCGTCGACGAACTCGATTTTCCGGAGAGCCGGCCAGCCTTCGTATTGCGATCGCCACGGAGAGCGCGGCTTGAGCCACACCGCGAACGTCTCGGCAAAGTCCTCCGCCGGATGACTTTGCGCGTACCACGGCTCGAGGTGCATGACATATCGCTTGCTGTTCGGTCTGGGGCGATACGATTCCGGGTAGGGATTGTGGTAATTGCCAAAGACCTTTTTGTAAGTCTGGCGACGGTGAAGGCGGAACGCCGTATCGACCGTATGGCCCGACTCGTGCCGGAGAATTCTCATGCACCACTGCGACGTTCCCCCCTCGACCTCCATCATCTGGTTCCGTTCCAGCAACCGCAGTCTCGGATGAGCGAGGCAAAAGGGAATGGCGATCCCCGGCACGCCGTCGGGCGAAAACCATTCGTCACTAAGCCAGACATGCGGGCGAAAGCGAAGTCCCCGGGCTTCCAGTTCCGAATACAGCTTTTCCACCTTGGGATAGAGCCAGCCGTCCGATTCAACCTTCAGGCCGAGGTCGCAAATGCGCGTGTCCAGCAGTTCCTCATCGCTGAATTTTTCCCACACCGAATGCGGGATCGTACGCCCCGGCGCGCGGCGCGATCCGGTTCGACTCTTCCCCTTGCGACGGACCGTGGAACCCGATGCCGACGCACCGCCGGGGGCGGGGCGACGGCTTGTTTTCCGGGTTGAACCGACGGGCTTGCCGGTTCGGGCAGGCGACCCAGGCGCGCTTCCGGTTGATTCGTTGCTTGCCATTGCGGAGCTTTTGATTCCATGCGGACGGGTCTTGCGGCGTCTCGCGGACGTCCTTCACGGCAAGCCATTCTAGGTCCGTGCGACTGATTTCCAAGGCTTGTTTTGGATTGCGCGGAAAATGTGCGTATTAACAAGCGTCGATTTTGGGTAACAATAGGGGGGACGCCCTCCTGGTCGTTCTCGCCAGCGAAGGCAGGATCGGCGAGACGTCGCAAAAGGCATGTCTGTCCGGGCTTCACCATCTCCAAAGAAATTCTCCGCAGCGAATGAACGTCTTCAGCCACGATTACGTCGAAGCCCTTTACCAGAAATTTCTCGACGATCCGCAAAGCCTGTCGGACGACTGGCGGACCTGGTTTGAAACGTTCGATTCGGGCGAAGGGGCGGTCGGCAGCGCGGCGACGCGCGGCGCGGAATCGGTCGCGCACTTGCAGGACCGCGTCGATCAGCTCGTCCGCGGCTTTCGCGTTCGCGGGCACCTCAAGGCGCAAATTGATCCGCTGGGAATCCCCCGCCCCGACAATCGCGAGCTTGACCCGGAGTCCTACGGGCTTCTCGCGCCGGACATGGGCAGGAAGTTTTCCACGGCGACGATTTCCGGCGACCAGTTTCGCACCCTTGGCGAAATCGTCGAACAGCTCCGCGAGACCTATTGCCGCTCGATCGGAGCGCAGTTCATGCACATTGACGATCACGCCGTCCGCAACTGGCTGCAAAAGCGTATGGAGAGTTCACAGAACCGCATCCAGCTCAGCCGCGAGACGCAGTTGCGGATTCTCACGCGGTTAACCGACGCGACGATCCTCGAGCAATTCATGCGAAAGAAATTCATGGGTGCCAAGACGTTTTCGCTGGAAGGAGGCGAGACGCTCATCCCGCTGCTTGACCTCGCGCTCGAAAAGGCCGGCGCGCACGGGATCGTCGAGGTCGTCATGGGAATGGCCCATCGTGGTCGGCTCAACGTGCTGGCCAACATCATGAACAAGCGATCGGCGAACATCTTCTGGTCGTTCGACGATCCGAATCCGGAAGAGCAATTTGGCGGTGGCGACGTCCTTTACCACCTCGGGCACAGTGGCGACTGGACGACCAGCGCGGGAAAGAAACTTCACATTTCGTTGTGCTTTAACCCCAGTCATCTGGAATTTGTCAACGCTGTCGCGCTCGGCCGTTGCCGCGCCAAGCAGGACCGGATCGCCGACCGCGAGCGCCGTCGCGTGATGACGATTCTCATTCACGGCGACGCCGCCTTTGCCGGCGAAGGGATCGTTCAGGAAACGCTCAACCTGAGCCAGTTGCCCGGATACAAGACGGGCGGGACCCTTCACGTCATTCTCAACAACCAGGTCGGTTTCACGACGACCGCCGACGACGGACGCTCAACGACGTATGCCAGCGACGTGGCAAAGATGCTTCAAATCCCTGTTTTCCACGTGAATGGCGAAGAGCCGGAAGCGGTTGCCCAGGTCGTTGAACTGTCGATGGAGTTTCGACGCAAGTTTCGTCGCGACGTCGTGATTGACATGTATTGCTACCGTCGTTTTGGTCACAACGAAAGCGACGAGCCGCGTTTTACCCAGCCCGTCATGTACCAGGCGATCGACGCGCGGCCGACCATTCGCGAAAGCTACCTTGGTCACCTTTCCAGACTGGGGGAGATCACGGTTGAAGAAGGGGACGAAATTGCCGAACAGCGTCGAGCCGAACTGCAAGACGAATTTGATTTGGCGAAATCGGACAGCTTTCAGTCCGATACACAATCGCTCGGCGGCTACTGGGCTGGCTATTACGGCGGACCCGAACGCGAAGATGACGAAGTCGACACCGGCGTCGCAATGGGACAATTGACATTCACACTGTCGAAACTCGCCGAGACGCCCGACAATTTCACGATCAACTTGAAACTCGAACGCATTTTTGAGCAGCGCCGCGAAATGGCCGATGGGAACCGGCCGGTTGACTGGGCCTCGGCCGAACTGGCGGCATTCGGCACGCTGGCGCTTGAGGGGCATCCGGTGCGATTAACCGGTCAGGACACTGAACGGGGTACTTTCAGCCAGCGCCATGCCGTGCTTCACGATAGCGAAAGCGGGCATCTTTGGTCGCCGATCCGCCACATGGCCGACGACCAGGCGGAAGTGACGATCTGCAACAGTCCGCTTTCGGAAACGGGCGTGCTCGGATTTGAGTACGGTTACAGTCTCGACCGCCCGGATTCGCTGGTGCTGTGGGAAGCGCAGTTTGGCGATTTTTACAACGTCGCCCAGGTCATCGTCGATCAGTTTATTACCAGCGCCGAGGACAAGTGGCGTCGTCTCAGCGGACTGGTGATGCTCTTGCCGCACGGATTCGAGGGGGCCGGGCCGGAACACTGCAGCGCGCGGCTGGAACGGTTCCTTACACAAACGGCGGAACACAATATCCAGATCGCCGTTCCAACGACGGCCGCCCAGTATTTCCACTTGCTCCGTCGCCAGGTCAAGCGTCCGTGGCGGAAGCCCCTCATCGTGCTGACTCCCAAGAGCCTGTTGCGCGAGCCGATGGTGGCGAGTGACCTGGAGGAGTTGACAAGCGGGCGATTTCGCCGCGTTTTGCCCGACCCGCAACAGGAGCACATCTCCAACCCGTCAAAAATCCTCTTGTCAACGGGCAAGATCGGCGTCGATTTGCTCAAGCTTCGCCAGGAGCGCGAAATCGACGACGTCGCGATCGTCCGCATCGAGCAGTTGTACCCGCTGCCCGACCGCGAGCTGGAGGAAGTGCTCAGTGCGTGGCCCGACGGGACGCCGCTAGTGTGGGTTCAGGAGGAACCGGCCAACATGGGCGCGTGGTACTTCATCAAGGTCCGTTACGGCGACTCGTTCTTTGACCGCTGGCCGTTGTCGGACGCCGTGATGCGACCCGAATCGGCAAGCCCCTCGACGGGATCGAAGAAGGCCCACAAGATGGAACAGGAAAAAATTCTTGACGCCGCGCTCGCTTCGCAACACGTCAAGACAGCAGTGTGACGGGGGGGACCGAGCGCCCGCCACGTGCCTGATGCTGGCAGCACCCGCGGAACCACTCCTCCGTCTTGTCACTCGGCGGAAAAATCGTAAGCTGTTGAAAACTGTCGCGGCGGTGACGCTCGCTTGCCGCCTTCCCGGATTTTTCATGGCCTGAATTAACATGACTGCCGACTATCGTCCTGAGGTTCCGGACGTATTTGCCTCCTATTCCTACCAGCACTACCAGCGCCAGCGGACGATGACGCTCGGTGATTTGCTGCTGGAAAACCGGATCGTCTTTCTGCAAGGCGAAATCCACACGGGAAACGCCAACGAACTGGTCATGAAGCTGCTCTATCTGCAGAGCGAGAACCGCAAGAAGGACATTCACTTTTACCTGAACTCACCGGGCGGCGACGTAATTGCCACCCTCGCCATTTACGACGTGATGCAGATTCTCTCCTGTCCGGTGGCGACGTACTGCGTTGGCCAGGCAGCCAGCGGTGCGGCCGTCCTGCTGGCGGGCGGAACGAAAGGCAAGCGGTTCGCGCTGGCTCACTCGCGCGTGATGATTCACCAACCGTACGGCGGCGTCGGCGGCCAGGTGAGCGACATCGAAATCCAGGCGGCGGAGATTCTCCGCAATCGCGAGGTCTTCAACCAGGTACTCGCGCAACACACCGGTCAAACCGTCGAGAAAATCGCTCGCGACGTCAATCGCGACTTTTTCCTCACGGCGCCACAAGCCAAAGAGTACGGACTGGTCGATGAGATCACTGTCCGCCAGCAAGGACGCGACGGAGAGGACGACGACGAGAAGACCTGATCTCGACCGAACCCGACCCGCTGCCATCCCGGCGGCTCGCCGGTTTTCATTCAGACACTACCACCCCATTGCGGAACCCACGACCCACGCGGAGTCTCAAGAAAAAATGCCTTACGTCCCCTACGTTGTTGACAACTCCGGTCGCGAGGAGCGGGTCTACGACATCTACAGTCGCTTGCTCAAGGACCGGATCATTTTTCTCGGCACTCAGGTCACCGCGGAACTTGCCAACTCGATCGTGGCGCAGATGCTTTTCCTCCAGTCGGAGGACCCCAAGGCGGACATTCATTTGTACGTCAATTCGCCCGGCGGCAGCGTGACGGCGGGTCTCGCGATTTACGATACGATGCAATTTATCAACTGTGATGTGGCGACGTATTGCATTGGGCAGGCGGCCTCGATGGGCGCGCTGTTGCTAACGGCCGGTGCGGCGGGCAAGCGGCACGCGCTCCCCAACGCCAGCATCATGATCCACCAGCCGCTGGCGGGCATGCAGGGGACCGCCGAGGAGATCATGATTCACGCCAAGGAACTGCTTCGCGTGAAGCGTCGGCTCAACGAGATTCTCATTCGGCACACCGGTTCGACACTCGACCGGATCGAGGCGGACACCGATCGCGACAATTTCATGTCCGCCGACGAGGCGCGCGAGTATAACCTGATCGACAAGGTCGTCGAATTGATGAGCGAAACCTCTACAGGACGCTGAATTTACGCCTGCTTGCAATCGAGGGAACATGCAACGCGGGCGGCGGAACCCTCGGCGACGTTTTTGGCCGCGTTTCGCCGTTTGCCGGCGGTGCCGGAACGGGTGGACCCTTCGACGTCTGGGACGACAGCGTCACCGACACCAGCGGCGGCGGCGTTTTTGCTGACGATGTACTTGGGGTTGCCGGACAAAACACGACAGCGTTCTTTGCCATGAACGACGCCGACGCGGTCGCGCTGAACAATGCCGTTTGGACGTTTGACATTAGCAGCGCGGTTTCGCTGACCAATATCCAGATCGATATTGGCGCATTTGGCGATTTTGAAGCTGGCAGCAGTGACGGCTTCACGATCGAGGCGCGGATCGATGGCGGTTTGTTTCAAACCATTTTCCAGGGAATCACCGACGAGGACTTTGACAACCGTCTCTACCGGGCCTTCGACGATGGCGACGTGTTTAGTTTGAATGATCCGCTCGAAATGTTTATCGACGGGGTGGCTACCGGGATGTACCTGGACAAGTCCAATCCGATTACCGGCCTTTTCGACCGGTACACGTCGCTCCTCTTTGCAGGACAGTCGGGATCAACGCTGGACATTCGCCTCAGTTGGGCCGGCACGCCGTCGGGCAGCGAACCCCAGGGCTTTGACAACATCACAATCAATGGCCTGACGGTGATTCCCGAACCGGGTTCGGCGGGCTTGTTGTGCCTGCTCGCTGGCGGTATGGTCGTTTGGCGGCGACGACGTTAGGTTTCCCGGGGCCAAGTCGGACCATGGTTTGTCGCGTGCAGGCGCTAGCGCCCTTTTCCTTGCGGCGCGGCTTACCGGTGGTGTTCGCTTCGCTCGACGACCGGCTAATAGCTGAAATCCCTTCGGGATGTGCAGGCCAGGACAAACGCCTGCTCACGTCAGGTCGAGCTGGGCGATGGCCCGAAAGTCGTCCTTGCGGCGCCGATTTCGGGGCCATGGGCGCCGATTTCGGTGCCATGCACCTGACCGGGACGATTTAGGTCCGGGACGATTTCGATTTCGGTGCCATGCACCTGACGGAAAGAGGCCCTCATGTACCCGATCGCCCTACTGGCGAAGCCGCGAAGCGGCGACGCAACCCTCGAGACCTTGAAAGGCTGCGCGCGACCAACCACGCCGCAAAAAAAGTACAATGTCCCCTTTTCGCCAGGTGCCGCAACCATGATCAACGCTTCGACCAGTCGTTTTACCTTGTGTCCCCGCTCCTGGTACGCAATGGAATTCGTTGGCGACGAGTTTTTCGAAATACCCGGATACCGAAGTTCGCCGATTTTTGTCGAGTCCTTGGTGCCCGCGAAATCGGGCAATCGCCAATTTACCTTGTCCTTTTATCACGCGAATTATCCTGAAGGGGTTCGCAACAAAATCTACAATTTGCAAACCATTGAGCGCGGCGAACGCTTTATTCTGGTTCGCAGCACTGAACATAATCCCACCCGAATCATGCATATTTTCGCGATCGATTGGGAATGGCTGCTCTCCCGCTTTACAATAGATCGGCCAGATCGCGAGCGTGAGATCGGCGTGTGGCTGTCATCAAACTGGGGGTAACCCACCAGATTGGCCACGGATCAGGGGAATGGCGGCATAAAACATTGGGAAATTGACTTCGCGATCGCAGAATGCCAGTTTAGAAACTGAATACCTGCTGGTCGTCCGTGAGGGCATCGCTAACCAGGAACGCGAAGTCTAGCTAGCTAGTTTTTGGAATGCTCGCGACCTCACCGACCTTGTTCAGGAAAAAGGTAACTCAACCAATGCCGGGACCGTTGTTTTTTGGCGAACGAGCCATGTTTTGAAGTGGGCATGCCTGACGATTCGACGATTTGGGAATCGACCGTTGCGAAGTTTGCTTCGCTGTTCCCGCGGCGGGAGGCATCACGCGCCGCGGCGATGCTGGCCCATGTCGGTAGCGCGCGCGTTCCCCGCGAATTGCTCCGGTCGCTCGTCGATCAGCTCGCGCGGCACTTGCCGGGGACCAGCGATCCGGAAATGGCGCTGGTCAATCTTGAGCGCTTTTTTGAGGCGGCGCGCAGCCCGCTGGCGCTGGCGGCCCTCTTTGACCGCGACGAAACGGCAATTCCGATATTGCTCAAGGTCTTTTCAACCAGCCAGTACCTTGCCGAACTGCTGATTCGTGATCCGGCGGCCTACGACCTGCTTCGACTGACCGCCGGACAACCGGTATCCCGTGAGGTGCTGGTCGATGAAATCACCTCGCTGCTGGAAAACACCTCGCCCGATGACACGGCCCAGGCGATGCGGCTGGTTCGCCGCTTCAAGCACCGGGAAATCCTTCGCGTTGCGTTCGGCGACATCATTGCGCATCAGGACCTGCAAACCGTCACCGGACAAATCTCGATCCTTGCCGAGGCGGGATGCGAAGCAGCACTCGCCTTCGTCCGGCGCCAGCTCATCACAAAGTACGGACGGCCCGAATCGCCCGACGGCCGCCCACTGGCCGCCACCATCATTGCGCTGGGAAAGCTCGGCGGCAATGAACTGAACTACTCCAGCGACATCGACCTGATGATTTTCTTTTCAGGACCCGGGCGGACGACCGGTCCGCACCGGATCGACGCGCGCGACTGGTTCGACCGGCTCGCACGGGGAGTTGCCGCGTTGCTGAACGAGCCGACGGCCGAGGGGGTCGCGTGGCGCGTTGACTATCGCCTGCGGCCCAATGGATCGGCCGGTCCACTGACCAGCGACGTCACTCAGGCCATTGCCTATTACGACTTGCGTAGCCGGACGTGGGAACGGCAGGCGCTGGTCAAGGCGCGACCCGTCGCCGGCGATCTCGAACTGGGGCGGGACCTGCTGGAGAAGCTGCAGCCTCGAATCTACGCGAACCGCATTTCGATGGCCGACATCGATGGCATCCGCGCGCTCAAGCGGCAGATTGAGCGCAAGGCGCTGATCGAAGGGGGGGACGAAACGAACGTCAAGACCGGTCGCGGCGGAATTCGCGACATCGAATTCGTGATTCAGTTCCTGCAGTTGTTGCACGGCCGCGCGGTGCCGGAGGTTCGCGCGGGAAATACGCTGGAGGCGATCGGGCGGCTCTACCACGCCGGTTGCCTCAACTTTCAGGAGCAGATGCTGCTCGACCAGGGTTATCGCTGGCTGCGACGGCTGGAGCACCGATTGCAGATCATGTTTGACTTGCAGACTCATAGCTTGCCGGCGGACGCCGGTGAACTGCGAAAAGTCGCCATTCGCACCGGTTTGCCCGATGGAGGCGAGGGAGAAATTCTCGAACGGTTTCGACGGCACTTGATGCGGACGACGAGCCACAACCGGGCGATCCTCGATCACCTGTTGCACGGCGCCTTTGCCAGCGACGACGGGGGTACTGGCAGCGAGGAAGCCGATCTGGTGCTCGACCCGGCGCCTTCGGCGGACTGGGTTGTGCGAGTCATGTCGCGCCACGGTTACTCAAAACCGGAGACCGCCTGGCGGCACCTGATGGAACTGGCGACCGAAAGGAGCCGTTTTTTATCAACGCAACGGTGCCGCCATTTTCTCGCCGCGATCGCCGACGGATTGATCGCCGCCGTTGCCGCGACTCCCGATCCCGATACGACCCTCATGCGCCTCTCGGCGGTCAGCGAGTCGCTCGGCGGCAAGGCCGTCCTGTGGGAACTGTTCAGTTCCAACCCGACGACGATGAAACTGTACGTGCGGCTTTGCGCCGCGTGCGACTATCTGTGCGACTTGCTCATTCGCAATCCGGGAATGGTCGACGGGCTGATGGATTCGCTGACCCTGCAGGGTTTGCCAACGCGCGAGTTCCTCGATCGATCGTTGCAGGAATTGCTCGCTGGTGCCGAGGATATCGAGCCAGGCCTTCATGGCTTTCGAGACGTCCAGCACCTGCGCGTTGGCGCGCGCGACGTGGCGGGGCGCGACGAACTGGTCGCCACGCACCAGGCCCTTTCCGATATTGCGGAGGTTTGTCTTGGACAAATCGTTGCGCGCGAGAGGGACGCGCTCCGCGAACGACATGGCGTCCCGTTGCTCGACGACGGACGGGAAAGCGAACTGATGATTCTCGCTCTTGGCAAATTCGGCGGCGAGGAACCGAACTACCACAGCGATCTTGACCTCGTGTTTCTCTATGACGGCGATGGCAACCGGCTGACGGAGGGGAGGGACGCGACGAGTTTTCAGGACTGGTTCAGCCGCTTTGCGGCCAACATTGCCCGCCGCGTCTCGAATTCCGGGCCGTGCGGCAAGCTGTACGAAGTCGATTGCCGACTTCGACCGACCGGCAAGAGCGGATCGCTCGCCGTCTCGGTTACCGAGTTCATCCGGTACTTCACCGGCGGGTCGGCCCAATTGTGGGAACACCTTGCACTGTGCAAGGGGCGTGCGATGTGCGCCGACGCGTTTTCGGCGCGCGTGATGCGAACGCTTGTCGCCAGTTTGATTACCTCGAGGCCGTGGCGGCCGGCGGACGCCGCGGAGATTGCCGCGATGCGCGAGCGAATGGAACACGGCGCGTCGCGGTACAACCTCAAGCGCGGGCCTGGCGGTACCGTTGATATTGAATTCTCGATGCAAATGCTTCAGCTTCGATTCGCCGCGACGCATCCGGTTGTGCTCGTGCCCAATACGCTTCGCGCCGCCCAGGCGCTTTGTGCGAACGGACTTCTCTCGGCCAGCGACCGGGACTTCTTTTCGCAGTCGTGGGAAATGCTCCGCACGGTCGAATCGCGACTTCGATTGATGGGTACCCGCTCGCGCCATGACCTGCCGGAAGACCGGGAGGAGCGAGCGCGACTGGCCTGGTTGCTCGGTTTTGACCGCGCCGAGGAATTGGTCCGCGAAGTCGACTTGTTGCTTGCCGAGAACCGTCGGCGATTTCGCAACCTGGTCAAGGCGGTCGAATCGGCCTGACCGGCGAAATGTCGGCAAAATCCGACGACAGCCAATTCAGCCGTTGACTTTCAGCCACACGTTTCGGTGCCTGTTCCCGGAAAACTGAGGGAGAAAGCCACGATCCGCGATTGGCACAGCGATTGCGAATGCCTACGACTGGAACAACCGAGTCTCTTATTCAAACGAGGCCAGTCATGATCACCGAAATCAAGTTGACGTCGACCAAATACTGGAACGAAGTCGCCGAACAGCGTCACCGCGAGGACCGTGAAAAACGACGTCGGGCTGAACAAAAAAGCCTTATCTTCTCGGCGGTGCTCGCCATTGTTTTTTGCGGCGGCCTGGCTTGGGGCTTATTGGCAACCGGCGGACTTGCCTGAAACAAGCCACTCGCCAGGCTTCGAAATGTGTGTCAAGAAGGCAACAATTCACGGCATGAAGCTGGGCCAATGAACATCCATGGGCAGCAAGACTACAACTAGCGGCGGTTGATTGCGGCGTCGAGTTCGGCCATTGCCTGGCGTACGGTATAGAGAAACGTCGTTGGATCTGCCTCAAAGGCGTCACGGTTGGCCCGGCTGTCAAAGAGGACAATGACCGTCGGTTCGCCGTCGTCGCCATAAAAGACGCCATGTTTGCGCGCGCCTTCCACAAGTGCGCCGCGATTGTGAAACTCCACCGGATCGGCACCGCCCAACAGAGGGCTGAACATGTCCGGCGTCATCTTGAAGCGTTCGAGCCGGTCGGGCGAAGCAAAAAGGTACAGTTTGCCGCGGTGAATGCATCCGTGTTTCGCATCCCCCTTGACCCACCGCTGTTCTTCCATGAGCGTCACGCCGCAGTAACCGTCCAACCCGATCGGATGCTCGCCGGCGTTCATCCCCGCCGCACTTGCCATCTCCCGGGCGGGCGGGATTTTGACCCCATCGGCCATCGGTTGCAGTGCGACGGGATCGCGCCGTGGCGGCGGAACGAACGAATTGGTAACTGTCGCGAACGCCGCGGCTTCAACCGAACCTTCCACAAGCGGTTTTGACTCAGCGGGTGACGGGGTCGTTTGGGCGACGAGCGGACCGGGTTGGTCGGGTGCCGCGCGAAGCGGAGCAAACTGGTTGTTGTTTTCAAGTGACTGGCGCAAGGAGTTGCGTTCCGGCGGCTTGCCCTTCATTTCGAAATCGGAATCGCTCGCCAGTTGGTGTCGTGCTTCGTTCAACTCGGCGGTCCGTGCGACGACCGCCTCTGTCAGTATGTCGGCACGGCCTTTCGCGTCGGCGATCAATTGCATGTAGCCATCCGAGGTCCGCGGACTCGTTTGCCTTGCGAGCACGTGGCCGGCGGGCGTGATCAGCACGTCGGTGGGAACGCTGGTGACCTCGAAATGTTCGGCGACCTGAGCCTGAGTGTCGACGTCGATCTTGACGGGTACGACCTGGGTGGAGATCGCGCGGGCGGTCATCGGGTTGACGAAAACGAAACGCTCAAGTTCCTTGCAAGGCGCACACCAGGCGGCTGAAAAGTGGATCATCACGGGCTTGTTTTGCTCGCTGGCGACCTGCTTGGCCTGATCCAGATCAAACAGCCACTCGATGTGTTCTTGCGCGGCGAGTCGGGAAGCGATTCCGACGATCGACAGAACGGCGAGGAGTGTCGGGGCGAGACGCGTAATTTTGCCAAACATGGGCGATATTGCCGTGGAACGGGAGTTTCGAAAGGTCGGGTCGGGTTGGTTTTTTCGAGGCTCGGGTGATTAACGCAGCGTGAATTGCGCGGTGCTTCGCGGGGATTGCGCGGCCCTTTCGGCATTGATCGGAATTACCGGTTGCCCGGATGAGAGAATTCGGGAAAAGTTTCCGGCGGGCGTGTCGGAGAGGGAAAGAGGGGGAATCTGGCGAAAATGGACGAAATTCGTAAAATATTCCCCGCAATTCCGCTTGACATTGACGATGCTTTGGATAACACTTTCGCAATAGAGGGGCTTGGGTCTCCATCCCCTGTTAAAAGCGTCGGGCAAATTCTTTGCTCCTCGCGGTCTGTCGCATCCTGAAAGTGTTCGCCCGGAAATTGCGAACGTCTGTGACGACAGACTTGTGACCGCCACTTCGGCACGGGTTGGTTATCTGGTTTTGGAAACCGGAGGGCCGATCACCCATGGTTTTTTCACAACCAGACATAGAGTTCTCAGGAAGCAGTTCGTCGGCGGCAATGCCGGCCTCTCCTTGCGGCCCATGGCGCGCGAGGCATGAATCTTGAAAGTCGGCGGACCGCGCGGAATCCATGCCGGTCGCCGCGACGAGTTGAATCAAGCCAGCGGAATTCCAATTGTCGGTTCTTGAGGGTTCGGCGGCCCCCGCGGGCGTCCTTTCCCTTTTCAAACTCCCTTGTTCAGCCAAATTCGGTCGCGCCAGTCTCGTACTGAACGGCGCTCATTCAAAAGGTTTATTCATGGCCAGGAAACGCACGCGAACCCGCGACGCCGGACAACCTTCCGGCGGCTCTCAACCGGGAAACCGCAACACCAATCGCCGCCGCAGGAATTCGTCCACCGGCAACAACGGAAGCAACTATCGCCAGGATCGGCAGGGGGGGGACCGCCAGGGGGGGGACCGCCAGGGATACAGCAACCGCCGTCGCTACACCAATCCCAACGAGGAAGAGAATTTTGAAGTCGACGAATCGGCGGAATTGACGACCTACACCGGCTTGCTGGAAATGCACCCCAACGGCTACGGGTTCCTCCGCTCGCCGGAAAACAATTACTCCCGCGAACGGACCGATCCATTCGTCCCCGGAACGATGATCGAGAAGTTCGGACTTCGTGCCGGTCTGATGATCACCGCGAAAATCCAGGGCGCGCGGCGCCAGCAGGGACCGCGTGTCCGCGTGATCGACGACGTCGACGGTCTCGCACCGGAGGCATACACCGATGTCCCGACGTTCGACATGAAAACGCCCATCAATCCCGACCAGTGGTTTCAACTGGAAACCGGACCGACGCCGCTGACAACGCGCGTCATGGACTTGCTCACGCCGCTTGGCAAGGGACAGCGGGCGCTGATCGTCTCTCCTCCACGGAGCGGCAAGACGATTATGCTCCAGCACATCAGCCACGGCATTTCGGAGAACTATCCCGACGTCAAACTGATCGTCCTGCTCGTCGACGAGCGACCCGAGGAAGTGACCGATATGCGCCGCAACGTCAATGGCGAAGTCGTCGCGAGCAGCCTTGACGAGGACATCGAAAGTCACGTGCGGCTTTCGCAACTGGTTATCGAGCGGTGCAAGCGGCTTGCCGAAATGGGGCGTGACGTCTTTCTGCTCCTCGACTCGATCACGCGACTGGCGCGGGCCTTCAACAAGTGGGTCGGCAACACCGGTCGCACCATGTCCGGCGGCGTTGACATCAAGGCGATGGACATTCCCAAAAAGCTCTTCGCCACGGCGCGAGCTTTCGAGGAGGGGGGCTCGCTCACGATCGTCGGCACCGCGCTGATCGATACCAACAGCCGCATGGACGACCTGATCTTCCAGGAGTTCAAGGGAACGGGAAACATGGAGCTGGCGCTCGATCGCAAGCTCGCCGAACGACGTATCTGGCCCGCGATTGACATCAGTCAGTCAGGCACGCGGCGCGAGGAACTGCTGCTCAGCCCGGAAACCCTGCACGCCGTGACGATGTTGCGGCGGACGCTCACGTCGATGCATCACGTCGAGGCGATGGAACAACTGACCAAACAACTGGGGCGCTTCAAGACGAATCGGGAATTCATCAAGCTGATCAGCGGCAAGATGGCCGCCGAATAGGTGCGCCGAGAACGAGACGTAGCCACGCTTGCCAAAGCGTGGATATTCATCGGAATTTATTGGCAACGGGAATTCCCGCCGTTTGGCAACGGCAGCTACGGGGCAGCGTTTGGCAACGGCAGCTACACTTCGTTTGGCAACGGCAGCTACAAACACGTTAAAGGCGGCTAACGCCGACTACAGCGGGAACTACAAAAACTCCTTGCCGCGCCCCGCGAATTGTGGAGAAAACCCCCCCCTGCATTCATTTCTGGACGAAGTCCCGCCACTCGCCAGCGCCAGCGACACCGCGATCGCGAGCCAGTTCGCCATCCGGCCCGATACGATCTACCTGAATCACGGGTCGTTCGGGATTTCTCCCGATCCGGTTCGCGCCGCGCGGCGGCAATGGATCGAGCGACTCGATTGCCAGCCGATGGATTTCTACGTGCGGGAGTTCGAGACGCACTGGAACGATGCCATTGAGCGACTGGCTGAATTTGTCGGGACCGCGGCGGCAAACCTCGCCTTTGTCGAGAACGCAACGTTTGGCATGAACGTCGTTGCGGACAGCTTTCCGTTGTCGACGGGTGACGAAGTCCTCACCAATCACCACGAATACGGGGCGGTTCAGCGTATCTGGGAACGAGCCTGTGGACGACAGGGCGCGCGGGTTGTCGTCGCGAGGCTGCCTGATGTCTTTGAGTCAACGGAACAAGTCGTCAAAGCGGTTTTTCAACCGGCGAGTTCGCGCACGCGGCTGCTGGTCGTCAGTCATATCACCAGCCCGACGGCGTTAATCATGCCGGTGCGCGAGATTTGCGAGGAAGCGAACCGGCGGGGAATCGCGGTATGCATTGACGGGCCTCACGCGCCCGCGCACGTCCCGTTGAATATCGATAACCTGGGCTGCCGTCTCTACACGGCAAGTTGTCACAAGTGGCTGTCGGCACCCCTGGGAAGCGGTTTCCTCTACGTGCATCCCGAATACCACGTTGTCGTCGAGCCGCAACTAAAAAGCTGGGGGCGGTTGCTGCCCAACCTGCCGCTGCAGTGGTTCGAGGAATTTATCTGGAGCGGGACGCGCGACCCAAGCGCCTACCTGGCGATCCCGACGGCGATCGCCTTTCATCAATCGGCTGGCCTCGAGCGCTTTCGCGACAAGGTCTATTCAATGACGACGGAAACGACCAGGCGCCTTGTCGAGCTGACGGGCAAGCCGCCGATCGGTTGCGGCCCTCGCGACTGGTATGGCGCGATGGCGCACGTCCCCTTGCCCGACGGCGACCACCGGGGCCTTCAGGATCGTTTATGGAGGGAGCACCGGATCGAGGTTCCGATCATCGACTTCGACGGGCGATGGTACATTCGCGTCTCGCACCATTGGTACACGACGACCGACCACATCGACCGGCTGATCAACGCGCTACAGTATTTGTCAGCGGCAAGGCGCTAACCCTTAGCCTGGAATTTGTGCAAAACTGGTTTGCGCAGGCACATTGTAAACCGCCGGCGCTAACCGCCGGTTTTTTCCGGAAATTGACTTTCGGCTCACGGATTACCGGTCACCGAACCGCGTCCAGGCGCGCGCAATGGCGCTGGCACTGACAAGCTGAAAAAAAATTTGAAATCCGGATGCCAACGCGCGCGACGGGCACTTGTACCCGTCGCGAGCGTCAAGGCGAATCCAGTCTGTCGGGAAAGCGGGCAAATCGGGAATTGCACCCGATCAGGGGTTTCACCCGACCGCGAATGTCATTTCCGCGGTCAGCCCGCCGAATTACAGAAATCTAGTATCTGCGTCCACCGCCGCCGCCACCTCCACTGCGTGACGGCTTGGGACGCGCTTCGTTGACCGTGATCTTCCGGTCGTTGAGGGACGCGAGGTTCAGGCCTTCGATGGCCCGTGCCGCTTCTCCAGCATCGTTCATTTCCACGAACGCGAAGCCGCGTGAGCGTCCCGTTTCCCGGTCCATGATAATGTTGACAGACGTAACACCACCGTACTCCTCGAAAGCACCTCGCAAGTCCCCTTCGGAAACGCTGAATGCCAGATTGCCAACATAAATATTCGTCATCTTCAAAACCTTTCGACAACCTCCACCACGGCCGAACTGCCAACAATCAAGTCCCGTCGTGGCGGACACATTCCCGCCCCTCGCGAAATGACCTCGGTGGAGTTAACCGCAATAGCATGACAATTCCGGAGCGTTTCGTCAACGCATTTTCGGCCCGAACTGCCCCAAATTCCAACATTTTTTTCTTTTTCCAAAAGGCCGCTCAGGACCGCCCGATCAACAAGCGGCCTGGCAGCTTGCCCGAGAACTGCGGCTGGCAGCCGCAGCCACGATTTCCGACACTGCGGCTGGCAGCCGCCGCCACGATTAAATGCGACAATAGTCGTTGAGACTTGAACGATCCTGAAATCACCGCCCATGAGCGCAGCCTCGATTTGCCGCTGTGTCGTCCACCACCATTCGATTGGCGAGCAAACCCCGGAACTCGATCCCTTTGACCTGATGATCGAGGACGCCGAGCGGCCCGATGATACCCGGCTGGCGACTTGGCGACTTTCGCGCTGGCCCATCGAGCGACTGCAAGCGGCCACGCGACTCGCCAACCACCGCGCCGCATGGCTCGACCGCGAGGGCCTGGTGTCAGGCAATCGCGGTGTCGCCCGCCGCGTGTTCGCCGGTCAATGCGAGGTCTTGCAGTGTGACAACTCGCGGTGGCGCGTTCGTCTCGAACCGACGGGTGAAGTGCTCGTTCTGACGAACGAGAGCGACACGGGCGAGGCGGTCGAAACTCGATGGCGAATCGCTACAATTCGGGAATGACCCCCTCCCGCCCTTCGTTGTGCTGGAACCCGGCGACTTGTCGCGTGGGTCCGCTTTGCTTTCCACTCATCGGCCTGTTGGCCGGAATGCTCGTCGCCCAGTCTCCGGACCTGGACGACCTGGAAAAGGCCCGTCTCGCGGAGTCGCGGCGAATCGCAATGATTGATCAGGCCATCCCCGCCACGATCAGCGTCTTTTCCACCGACGGTCAGGGGGGTGGTTCAGGCGTCGTGATCTCGCCGGATGGATTCGCGCTGACCAATTATCACGTCGTCCAGCCGTGTGGAATCCACATGCACTGCTCGATGCCCGATGGCAGGATTTACGACGCGGTGCTGGTGGGTCTCGATCCTGTAGGCGACGTGGCGATGATCAAGTTGCTTGGCCGCGAGGATTTTCCGGTCGCCGCCGAGGGAGACGCCGAAACCCTCCGCGTCGGCGACTGGTGTTTCGCAATTGGCAATCCGTTTCTCCTTGCGACGAATTTTCAGCCGTCGGTTTCATGGGGCGTTGTTTCCGGGCTGCACCGGTACCAGTACCCCTCGGGAACCCTGCTCGAATACGCGGATTGCATTCAAACCGACGCGGCGATCAATCCTGGAAATTCCGGGGGAGCGCTTTTTGACAGTGCCGGTCGGCTTGTCGGTGTCAATGGTCGCGGTTCGTTTGAAAAGCGTGGCCGCGTCAACGTGGGGGTCGGGTATGCGATTTCCATCAATCAAATTCGCCTGTTTCGCGAACACCTTGCGGGCGGGCGGATCGTCGACCACGCGACCCTCGGCGCGACGGTGCGAAGCGATCATGCCGGCCGAGTCGTCGTCCGGAACATCCTCCCGGAGAGCGATGCCTGGCGACGCGGAATTCGATATGGCGACGAAATCCTGAAGATCGCGGATCGGCGGATTGCGTCGGTCAATGAATTCAAAAACGCGCTTGGAATCTACCCGGCGGGCTGGCGAGTTCCCGTCGAGTATCGTCGCGAGGAGAGCACTCAACGGTCTTATGTGCGTCTGGCCGGCGTTCACGCCCCCGGAGAACTCGAGGACCTCTTGCGGCGCGGCGCGATCGCTCCCGAACCAGAAGAAAAAGAAGGCAAGGACGGCAATGAGAGGAACGACAACGAAGACAAATTGCCCGAATCGGCTCTTCTCCCGACCCGGCCCCCGATTCCAGATACCGTTCAACAGATGATCCAGGAGCGGGCGGGCTACGCCAATTACTGGTTCAACCGCCAGCGGCAGGAAACGATCTGGCAAGGCTGCCGCGCGGCGATCGGTGCCAGTCCGGCGGGAAAACGGTTGCAATTGATTTGCGAGGTGGAGGGTGAAAACCCGGAAATGCAAGTCTCCCTCTCGGCCGGAAAATCGGGAATCCGCATCGGCGAGAAGGCGCATGTTTTTGATTCCGCGGGCGACCCGTGGTTGCAACTGGAACCGGCCGGGTCGGGCGGTTTGCTGCCTGCGCTGCATCTCTGGTTCCGGTTTCTTGGTAAAGGGCCCGCGTCGATGGGAGACGTTTCGTACTTCGGCGTGATTCCGGACGCCGAAGGCGAGCTGCGCGATGTCCTGGTTTGCAACACCGAGGGAGTGCAGGTGCGATTTTTTCTTGACCGCGATGCCCACTGCCTGACGGGGCTGGAATTCTGGTCTTCGCCCGACAAGGACCCGTGCGAAGTTCTTTTCGATGACCATCGCATGGTTGATTCCACTTCGATGCCGCACCGGCTGACTGTCATTTGCGGGGATTTGTACCGCGAGGAGCTTGTCGTGCAATCGGCTGAAATCCTCGATTCGCCGGACAATTGAACAAGGCCGCGCGGGATGAGGTCCATGATCCACGGAAACTCCGAACGACAACGCGAAAAACGATACCTCGTCGCGAAATTCCTCGCGGCGCGGTTGGCCGTGACTTGCTGGCTGGCGTCTCGCTTCATCATTTCAGTCGCCAACGGCCAGCCGACAATGATCGAGGAGACACTGCCCAAGGTCGCCAAGGTCTTTGGATCGGGGGGACTTCATCGTCTGGAATCCTGGCAGACCGCCGTCGCGACTTCCGGTGAAGGGATGTTCGTCACGGCGTGGAGTTACGTTCTCGACGCCGGGGTAACGGTCGTACTGCACGATGGCCGCCGGTTTGAGGCCCAGGTGCTCGGTCACCATCCGCGACTGGAGATCGCCCTGTTGAAAATCGACATCATCGGGCAGCCGCACTTTCGACTCGATTCCGGCACGAGCGTCACGCCGGGACTGCCCGTGTTGGCCTTCAGCAACCTCTACGGCGTCGCCACCGGAAATGAAGCCGTCAGCGTTCAGCACGGTATCGTTTCGGCGACGATCGACGTCGCGACGCAACGGGGCCCGCGCGCGAGCGGATACTCGGGTCCCGCCGTGATCGTCGATGCGATCATCAGCAATCCAGGCGCCGCGGGTGGTGCGTTGACCGATCGACAGGGGAACTTTCTCGGGTTGATCGGACGCGAGTCGACGAGCAGCCGCAGCGGCCTGTGGCTCAATTATGCGATTCCCGCCGCGCAAGTCGACCAGGCGGTCAAGGAAATCCTCTCGGGCCGCGCCAGCGAATCCCTCACGGGGGGCGCGCGGCCTTCCGAGCCGGTTACGCTTGAGCTGCTGGGGTTGTTGATGGTCCCCGCCGTCGCTTCGCCTACGCCCCCATGGATTGAGCAAGTCATTGCGGGCAGTCCCGCCGATCGCGCCGGCTTGCGATCCGACGACTTGATCCTCGAAGTCAACGGAACTCCATCCGCCACGCGGGAACGTGTCCTGGAGCAATTGGCGATGATCGACCGGGACCGCAAATTCACATTGACGATCAAGCGAGAGGGTGAATTCATTCCGATCGAAGTATCCCTTAACCGGTAAGGCGTTCCATGAGGTCGGGTCTCGTTCGGACAAGAGCCGCTATCATCGCCGCAATGTTTGCGGGCGCTTCCGCCGCGCCGGTGACGGGTCAGTCCGAACTGGACTCCTGGAACGCCGCGGCGATGCATCACGCCATGACCGCAATCCGCCCCTCCATGGCAAGAATCGAAACCGTGGGCGGAACCGCGACGGGGGGGGGTGGACGGCCCTTCACCGGGACCGTCGTCGATGATCAGGGGCATTTGCTCACGGCCTTGTTTAATTTGAGGCATGAACCGGAGGCGATCATCGTTTCGCTCGCCGACGGGCGGCGCGTCCCGGCGCGAATCGTCGCCACGGATACTTCGCGGCAACTCATCATGCTGAGGATCGAGTCCGACTCGGCACTGAAACCCGCGGTCGCACTGCCCGCGCGCGATGTTCGACCGGGCCAAACGGCTATCGCGGTCGGTATGGCACTGGACCCTGGTCAGCCCGGCATGACCGCGGGAATTATCAGCGCGACGGGCCGAATCGAGGGGCGCGCCCTGCAAACCGACGCCCGGGTTTCGCCCGATAACTATGGCGGACCGCTGGTTGACCTGGACGGAAAGGTCCTCGGCATTCTCGTTCCCCTCGCGCCGGGTTCTGGCGATCCGGGTGCGGGGGCGGACTGGTACGACTCGGGGATCGGTTTCGCCGTCCCCCTTGATCCGCGGCGGCTCGATTCGATGCGCGACGGCAAGTCATTGCGGCCGGGATTGCACGGCATGACGTTCAAGGAGGAAGCCGGGTTTGCCAGCGCGGCGAAAGTTTCAGCCGTTCGGAAGGACTCGCCCGCATCGAGGGCAGACCTTGCACCTGGCGATGTCGTGCGCGCCGTCAACGGAGTCGAGATCAGGCTGTTGACGGAGCTGCGACAGGAGCTGGGGCCGTTATATGCCGGTGATCGAGTCGAGATTTCGATCGAGCGCGGCGGAGTCCGCAGCGAGCGGATTCTGGAACTGTTCGAGAACGTCGGGCGTGCGGGGGGCGCAGACTAATTCGCACGACTTGCGGCGGACGCCGGGACGCCGGTACGCCGGGCAGTACCCTGCGACTTCCTCCACCGGCTGACTCATGAACAACAAGAGTTCTCGCAATGCATGAATGGGAAAACTTCGTTCTGCATATCCTGATTCAATTCGTCGTGATTATCGCGGCGGCTCGGGCAGGCGCATGGTTTTTGGGATTATTCGGCCAACCGCAAGTCGTCGGCGAAATCGTCGCGGGGTTGTTACTCGGCCCTTCGCTGCTCGGCCGATTTGCTCCTGAAGTGGTTGAATTCATTTTTCCGCCGGACGCGACGGTCGTGTTTCGTGTCCTTAGCGAGATAGGGCTGGTGCTGTTGATGTTTTTGATCGGTCTGGAGTTCGATTTTTCGCACCTCTCTCAGGTTCGGAGAACAGTGATTGGAGTGGCCACCGCGGGTATCGCGTTGCCCTTTGCCCTTGGAATTGCGTTGGCCTTGTGGATTCATCCTCAGATCGCGTCTGACGTGAATCGCACCGGTTTTGTCTTGATTGTGGCCGTGGCATTGTCGATTACGGCGATTCCGATCCTGGGCAGGATCATGATCGAACTGAATATCCACCGCACGCGACTGGGGGCGTTGACGATCACCGCGGCGGCCATCGACGATGCGCTGGGTTGGATCATGCTGGCCGGAATAAGCACGCTGATACACGGTAACTTCGAATTCGCCGCCGTTGCTCGAATGGTCTTGCTAACACTTGCTTTCGTCGCAGGCTGCTGGTTTGTCGTCCGGCCACTGTTGATTCCTTCGGCCTGCTATCTGCTCCGTCGCGAAAACGGTGATCTTTCGCTGGCCGGCCTGTCTGCCGTATTAATCGCCGTCTTCCTGGCGGCCGCGGCCACAAATATGATTGGCATCTTTTCGATATTTGGTCCGTTCATTCTGGGTGCCGTCATGTCGGATCAGCACGAGTTTCGGGAAGCAGTCATCCGGCGGCTGCGCGAGATTGTATACGCGATGTTCTTGCCGATCTTTTTCACATACACAGGTTTAAGAACGAATGTCGGCTTATTGGAATCATGGCAACATTGGCTGATCTGCGGACTGGTTTTGGCAGCGGCGATAGCGGGCAAAATGGGTGGCTGCGGACTAGCCGCGAGAGTGGGAGGATTGTCGTGGCGCGAAAGCGGCTGTGTCGCACTGATGATGAATACGCGAGCACTGATGGGCCTGATCGCCATCAACGTTGGTCGCGACCTGGGCGTGATTCCGGAAAGCATGTTTTGCATCCTGGTGATTATGGCCTTGGCGACGACGTTGTTAACGACGCCGTTGCTGCGGCGGTTATTGCCGAAAGAATGATTCGCGACGGAGGTTGTTGTTTCGATCGTGAAAAGCAGCCTGAGACCCGGGAACCCTCCTTCCGCGCCGGCGAACACCCGCTGTCGATTCAGGATGCGTCCTACGGCGCGAAGACGGGGAGGAAATTCCACGGAATCTGCAGAATGATGCACGCCATCGCCGTCCCGAATTCCGGACCTGCCATCGCGGATTGCCACGAGCCGTCGGTTGCTTGCTGAACCGTTAACGTGTCGCGAATGAATGGGTACCACTCGTTCCAGTAGTCGCCGCCGGCGTGCCACATCGCCTGGACGGCGTAATAGTGGGCGTAAAAGAAATGCCCGTCGTTGGTCGTCGCGCCGGTCTTGAACTGCATCAGGTACTTGAGGCCCTTCTTGACCTGTTCGCTGTCGTAGATGCCGGCGCTGTAGAGCGAGTTGACCCCCGCCGCGGTCATCGCGAACGTCGAGTGCCCTCCCTGGAGCACATACCGAAAGCTGCCGTTGTCATTCTGGCTCTTCTTGACGTATTCGATGCACTGTTCGCGGGTTTCGTCGGGAACGTGGATACCGGCGTCACGCGCCGCGCGCAATCCCATGATCTGGCAAACGGTAATCGAAAGGTCGGCATCGCTTTTTGCCGGCTGATAGCGCCATCCGCCTGCGTTGTTCTGGGTACGAATGGTAAGCTCGACGGCCTTTCGCAGTTTCTCCTCGATCTGCACTTTTTGCGTCATCCCGTAGGCCTGGGCGAGGAAGAGCATCGCAAAGCCGTGCCCGTACATGTTCTCGTTCGCCGCATTGTCGCGCCGCGCGATATAGCCGTCGTCGCGAACCTGGCTCAGCACGAAGTCGACGCAACGATCGACCTCCGCACCGAACTTGCCATCCCCCGGCGCGCTGCCATTGCACATCAGCGCCAGTCCTCCGAGAGAAGCGACCGCCACGCCGCAAGAATAACTGCTGTTCCCGAACGCGCCGCGATTGGCCCCGCTGCGAACCTGGCGGCGTGCAAGGTAACCGAGTCCCCGGTCGATCGCCCTTTGCGCGGCTTCGTTGACAAGTTCCGCGGAGAGCCGTTCCCCGGTACCGGTCGCCGCGGTGACGCGATTGACCACGGACCCGGCGGCGCAGCCCAGCGCGATGGTCGCGGCGCCGCCAAGGAACTGACGGCGGTCGGCCACGGTGGTCTTCAATTCGGGCGGCCGGGACTCGGACATGAATTCGAACGGGCAGTGAGGAATATCGCGGATTGGAGACCATTCCAAGTATACCGGATCGATACATTCTTGTCCGACGCCTTTTCGGCCCCTTAAGGCCCGTTGGGCCGCAGTCCGTTGGTGTTCCCCTGAAATCGTACTCGTACTCAATCGTATGCGATGGTACTCGCAGTCGAACCGCCGCCATCGGGTACGGGTACCGCTTCGCTGAGTATGAGTACAAGTTGAAGTTAGTTGAAGACTCTTCCGCGCCCCGATAGAATCCGTTCGGAATCCAGCAAACCCGAACCGCCAGGCGGTTACCGCAATCAATCGAGCACTTTTCCCAACCATGACGGTTTCATCCGCCAGTATCGAACAGCTTGCCATCAACACGATCCGGACGCTGGCCATGGACGCCGTCGAGCGAGCCAACAGCGGGCATCCGGGGACTCCGATGGCGCTGGCACCCGTGGCATGGTGTCTATGGCACGAGGCATTACGGTATGCTCCTGAACATCCGGAATGGATCGCGCGCGACCGGTTCGTTCTGTCGTGCGGTCACGCGTCGATGCTCTTGTATTCGCTGCTACATCTGGCAGGCGTACGCAAACTCGACAGTGAAGGCCGACCGACGGACGAACCCGCGATCTCACTGGATGACATTCGCAATTTTCGTCAGTTACACAGTCCTTGCGCCGGCCATCCCGAATACGGTGCGGCTGCCGGGATTGAAACAACGACAGGACCGCTCGGACAGGGAATTGCCAACAGTGTGGGGATGGCGATTGCCGCACGGTGGCTTGCGGCACGGTACGACCGTCCCGGATTTGAACTATTTGGTTACGACACGTACGCCTTTTGCAGCGACGGCGATTTGATGGAAGGCGTGGGGCGCGAAGCGGCATCGCTGGCGGGACATCTTGGGCTTGGAAACCTGTGCTGGATTTATGATGACAACGGGATCACGATCGAAGGCTCGACCGAACTGGCCTTTACCGAGGATGTCGACGCCCATTTCGAGTCGCTGGGATGGAACGTCGTCCGCGTTGACGACGCCAACGACGTCGAGCTGACGAGTGCGGCGCTTGTGCAGTTCCGCGAAACGCAGGACCGTCCGACGCTGATCATTGTCCGTTCGATTATTGGCTACGGCGCGCCGCACAAGCAAAACACGGCGGAAGCCCACGGTGCGCCGCTGGGTGAAGAGGAAGTGCGACTGGCCAAGCAGTTTTTCGGCTGGCCCGACGACGAGAAATTTTCCGTGCCGCCCGATGTTCTCGCGTATTTCGCCGAGGGACCAGGCCGTCGCGGGAACGAGTCGTACGCCCGCTGGTCCGCGGAGTGGGACCAGTACCGTTCCCGATTTCCGGACGAGGCCGCGGAGCTGGAGCTGATCCGGACCGGGAAATTGCCGGACGACTGGGACGCCGACATTCCGGTTTTTGAAAGCGGCGGCAAACCGATGGCGACTCGTTCGTCGTCGGGAAAGGTGCTCAACGCCGTCGCGCGGCGCGTTCCATGGCTGATGGGGGGTTCGGCCGACCTGGCCGGTTCCAACAAGTCGCTGATCGACGGCGAAAGTGATCTAAGTCGCGACAATCCGGGTGGCCGGAACATGCACTTCGGCGTTCGTGAACATGCGATGGCGGCGATCTGCAACGGCATGTCACTCTCCGGAATGAGGAGTTACGCCGCGACCTTTTTTGTATTCACCGATTACATGCGACCGGCGATGCGACTCGCCAGTCTCATGCGGCGCAACGTGTTGTATCTGCTGACGCACGATTCGATCGGGCTTGGCGAGGATGGGCCGACTCACCAGCCAATCGAGCATCTGGCGGCGTGCCGGGCGATTCCAGGACTTGTCGTGATGCGTCCGGCGGATGCAAACGAAGTCGCACAATGTTACCGTGCGGCGATGCGGCTGGAGGGCCATCCCGTGGCGCTCGTTCTTTCGCGCCAGGACGTTCCGACGCTCGATCGGTCGGAACTGGGCGATTCCGCGGGCGCTGGGCGTGGTGGATACATTTTGCTTGAGGTGGACGAGCCGCAATTGATCCTCATCAGTACGGGGAGCGAAGTCCATTTGTGCGTGGACGCGGCCCGGCGATTGAACGACGAAGGTTCGCGTGTTCGCGTCGTCAGCATGCCCTCGCACGAGTTGTTCGATTCGCAGGACGAATCGTGGCGCGAGCGGGTCTTGCCGCGCCGGATTCGCCGGCGGGTCGCCGTGGAAGCGGGAATTCGCCAGGGGTGGGACCGCTATCTGGGTGCCGGTGGCTCGTTTGTCGGACTCGATTCCTTTGGCGCTTCGGCACCATGGGAAGACCTTTACCGGCATTTCGGGATCACCATCGAATCGATCAAAGACGCCTGTCGCGCGGCGCTTGCGAGTCCGCTGTCGAATTGACGCGTATGCGAGCAATGACCGCGTTCGCGGACGGGACCGGATCACCGCTTGAATTCCAGCGGCTGGTTGGCGCGCGGATCGCTGACGCGAATAGAACAGCGGCCTTCAAGAATCTCGTCGATCGGCTCGGCGACGACTTCTTTTCGCCAGCCGTTGAGCAATCGTGGCGGGGTTTTTAGTTCGATCATCTCGAGCCGCCACGCCGCAACCTGTCGAAGTTCCTCCGTCGACGCGGCAAGATTGGGAGAGATGGACGCATCGCGACAGATAATTCCCAGCGCGGTGGAAAGGAACTGGCCCAGCAGTCCGAGATTCGGGACGCGCGTGCCGCGTGGCTTGCCCGGTCGTTTCGTTTCGGGGGTCTCGATGCCGCGCTCGATCGCGTCGCTGATCTCCGCCAGGTACTTTTGAACACGGCCGTACTCCATTCCGCGGATCGAGCGAATGCGATCGCGCTGACTGGTGCCGCGCCGCGCCAATTCGACGATCAGATCGTCGCGAAGGATTCGCCGCGCGGGTTGGTCGCACTCGCGCGCAATCGACTCGCGCCATCGCCACAACTCGCGGACGATCGCCAGTTGCGCCGGCTGCATGTTCTTGAGGCCGGAAATCCTTTCCCAACGTTCGCTGGCGTCGTCAGTCTCGAAATCGGACTGTTGACGTTCCATTTCCTCGCTGAGCCACGACTCGCGATCCAGTTCGCGAATTGATTTCATTAATTCCTCGTGGATGGGCCGCAAGTACATGACGTCCTGGATCGCATATTCAAGCTGGGCGGCATTAAGCGGGCGGTGACGCCAATTGGTCCGCGTTTCGTGCTTGGAGAGCGACTGGCCGGCAAGCCGACTGACGAGGGTCGAGTAGGCCGCCGGAAACTCCAGTCCAATCAGCCCCGCTGCGATCTGTGTGTCGATCAGTCTCGCAGGGCGCTTTCCACAGGCGTTGCGGCAAAAACGAAATTCCTCCCGCGCGGCATGGACAACGGTTTCGTGCCCGGCGTCTTCGTCAGTTACCAGTTCCCAAAAGGGAGTCAGGTCGCGACAGCTCAGCGGATCGACAATCGCCATGTCGTCGTCGCCGCGAATCTGGAGAAGACACAATTCGGGCAGATAGCGGTCTTCGGAGACAAATTCCGTGTCAAAACCGATAAACCGTGCCCCGCGAATCCGGTCACAAAAACCGTTCAGTGCCGCGGGCTCCTTGATATGGGCGAACCGGACCTTTGAGCTCATCGCGGCGGTTTCCGGAAGAGGGCCGCCGTCCCGCCGTCGCGGCACCGTTCGCCGGATATTGACTTTCCTGAAATCGTCAACTTTGGCACAATCTTGCGGCGGGCGAATGCTTGAATAATAGAATCAGGAATGTGATCGCTGGAACCAGCATAACGGCTTGCCCGCTGCTTGACCAGCGTTCCTTGCGATCACGGACTTCAAGATGACGGAGGAGCGTTGTCATGAAACTGCTGGTAAGCGCCCGCGACGCGGCGGAAGCCGTGACGGCAGTCAACAGCGGCGTTGCGGTGGTCGACGTCAAGAACCCGTTGCGCGGGGCGCTCGGACCTCCCAATCCGCTGGTTGCAAGGCAAGTGGTCGCCGCCGTTCGCGGCCGCGCGCCTCTGAGCCTCGCGATGGGCGAGTTGGTCCATTATCGCTCGTCGCCGCTTGATTACCTGGCGGGATACACGTGGGCCAAGGCGGGTCTCTCCGATTTCAACGGCGGCGGGCACATGCATCGCTGGCTTGCGTGGGCCAACGAAGTTGCCACAACAAGATGCCAACCGGCGATGGTCGCCTACGCGGACTGGCGCGAGTGTGACGCACCGGACCCGTTGTGGCTTGCGGCACTGACGACCGAATGGGGCGTCCAGGCGTTTCTCATCGACACATTTGAGAAGGAGGGTTTCAGCCTCCTCGATCACGTCTCGATCGAATACCTCGCGGAATTGACGACCGGGCTCAAGGCGAATGGAACGATTGTCGCGCTCGCCGGTTCGCTTGATGCGGCCGCGATTGGCCAGTTGTCGCGGTTGCCGGCGGACCTCATCGCGGTGCGCGGCGCGGCATGCCGGTCCGGCGATCGCAACGAGCCGCTGGACGCCGGTCGGATTGAAAGACTCAATCAACTCGTCTCCGCCGGTGCCGTCAACGAGTGCGGGGACGAAGCGCTGTTCCTTCAGAATGCCGAGCGCCGGTAGGGCGAACTGCCCGTTCGCCGCGCCCACGCGCTTCTCGACAGCCATGCGAACTGGCAGTTCACACTGTGCCAGACCCGTGTTCGCGCCACGCCAAAAGAATTTTCTTGACAAGCACCGCGACGCGGAATTATCCTTGTAACCGCGGTCGCCGGATATGTTCCATGACGGGCAACAGAAGAGGCCCCGACGATCGCCGCCATGGAGGGGACCGGTGTGGCGGAGTTGCCAGGTTTTGTTCGTTACCTGAACACAAGGGACTTGCCGTGGCCGATTCGATTCTGGAGGCAATTCGCGACGGGCTGTGGGACTTTGAACCAAAACAGGTTCCCAGCGAGTGTTTCGATTCGACGATCGCCCTTCCGGGCACGGATGAGAAGCTGCAAATGCTCGCGGTGCGCATCCGCGACGGGTTGCCACTCTGGCATCCGAACGACCGGATGACGTGGGACGACTCTGACGACCTGTGAGGCGAGGCGTCGCTCGCAGGCGCGTTTGATTTAACGAGACCCGCAATCCTCGCGATTGCGGGTTTTTAGCGGCGGTTCCCGCCAGCTACTTCCCCGTTACATTTTCCGGGGCTATCGCGTATAATTCCCGTGAATCATTCCCCGTCTTGCCGTGAACCATTCCCCGTTTAATCAGTCGTTCGCACAGGTCGCGAACGTATCAAATAGTTGATCCGATGACCGAACCGACTCCGCTTCGAACGAATCCCTTGCGACCGTACCCAGTCGACGCGGATTCGGAAGGCGTGAACGAAATCGAAATGTACTTTGAGGGACTCGTGCATTTCGAGGGCGACGAGCCGCACGAAGATGGATTTGTTGTCCAGTTGTCGGACGCGGCGGTTCGTTTCGGCAGTGTGGCGGAATTGGCTTCACGGGAAGTCGTTCCGATGGCGGACGATGTAACCAGGACGACTCCGAAAATGTCAGATAAAAATTCCGCCTCAGGCGAAGAATCCCGAAACGAATTGGAACTGGACTGGTCGGCGCCGCACGGTGAACCCCACGAACGGACCGACCAGGAGCAACAAGTGCGAGCCGGTGCCGAATCGCCGGGCCGCTCCGAAAAACCGGCGCGCCCCGCGCGCAAGCAATCCTCGGAACCGGTTTCTGAACCAGCCGTCACCGAACGCGCCGGCGAGCAAGTCAGTTCGTGGGAGGACCTCGCCAAATCGCTCGGCGTTGAAATTGCGGCTGCTCCCGCTCGGCCAGTGTCCATGTCACCGAGTGACACTCAATCCGGGAAAACGTCAACCCGCCGTCCCCACCGGGAAGCGCAATCGCGACCGATTTCCCCTTCGGAACCGGAATCCCCCGGATTCGGGACGGGTTTGATTGAATCATTGGCCCAACCCGTTCGGTCTCCGCGAAGTGTCGATGACGACGAGCTTGTGACGAAAGAAAGCATGGGTTTCTCCGGCGAGCAGACGAACGATGTTGACGATGTGACGGACGAACTGGACTACGACGAATCGATCGCGATGGTCGTCGACGACGACGAGTACGATCTGGACGACGATTTTGTCGAGTTTGAAATCGAAGAACTCGACCCTGCCGCGCGCCGCGGCGACAATCGCGAGCGGCCGGAATCGCCTCAGTTCCGCCCACGCGGCGAGGCTGGACACCGGTCGGAACATCGGACGCGATCCGGTGGCCAGCAACGTGACAGCGAAAACGAAGGCGGCGACGCAAAAAAGGACTCCGACGAGGAGTCCAAATCGGCGAGCCGCCGCGGGGGGCGACGCGGCTCACGGCGTCGGGAGAGGAAACCCGACAGTTCAGCTTCGGGTCGCGGCGAGAGTCGCGAGAGTGGCGACAGTCGCGGTGGTCGTGGCAGTCGCCGTGGCGGCGGCGGTCGCCATTCAGCGGCCGCGCGCGAACCGGCAAAGGCGGAACCGAAACCCCGCGACGAAATCGATTTCGGCCTGGACGTGGGCGAGGATGACGCGCCGCGCGAGGATCTCTCGCCGCGCGAGGATGTCTCGCCGCGCGTCGCCCCTTCCGAAGTATCCAACGAGAGCCAGGAAACCAAAGAGCCCAGGGATTCCAGAGAAAAGAAGTCCGATCGCGCCAAGACAAGGAACCTTCCGACCTGGAACGAAACGGTGGGCGTCATCATTCAGGAGAACATCGATTCCCGCAAGAATCAGCAGCCCCAGCGCCGCCGCCGGGGAGGGCGCAAGAACCGCCGCGATTGACTGGGGCTGCTCGAACAGCCGTTCATACCTGTTAGAAGACCGTTCCAAAAACAAAACCCGCAAAACCAAAGGGCTCGCGGGTCGCGGGAATCGGGAACGATGGTCGTCCGGTTCGGCTAGCGGCCCTGTCGCTGGTTCGGCTCGATGGACTGGCGGTTCAGGTTACGGGCCGGTATCCAGTTGCCGGAACCACGAATCCTCGATTGACTGTCGTTGTCGTTGAAATCAAAACGGGGCTGGCCGTTGATTGACGGTGTGGACGGCGTTGTCGGGTTTTGCCAGGGTTGCATGTACTGGTTGATTTGCTGGTTGGTCTGGAAAGTCGTATCACTCGTCGAATCGATCGAAAAGGAACTACTCTCCGATTCGCGCCGCTGAATGGACCGGTTGTCTGGGGCAAGCCGAATGGTTGATGCGTTGTTCTCGCGGACCTGCCCGTTGTTTTGCAAGTCGTTCGGATATGAGTACACATCCCCGCTGGAGCGGCCTTCGGCTTCCTGCGTGGAGTACGGGCCGGCCGGCGTGTTGGCCTGCGACCACGGAGAATAATAATCAATGATCGGGCCGGGGTTGCGGGCGTGATTACCGGCTCCCCATCCCCCGCCGATCGACCTCGCGAAATTGCGGAGCGGCGTTCGCCGCTGCGCGGATAATTCGTTGCTCGTCGCAAGGACGGCAACCAGTGCAACCAGTGTAATGGTCAAATGTGTCATGTTCACACTCCAGGGAATCGGTATGGATCAGCGAGGGAGCCGTTTAGAGACAAAGCCCCCTCGGCTATCATCGCGTTTTGTGGAAGAAAAGAATCTCCCGGGGTGGGCAATGCACGGGAAAAACTTCCTCATGGGTTCAAAGGCACCGACTGTTTCCGATAATTGCGTACGGCAAGCTTTAATCGAAATGCTGCCGGCAAGGATCGGGAAAACCAGTAGCCCGCGACCGGTTGTAGTGGGGACGCGGATTGCGCTTTTCAAACCGGTTCACTCGCTGGCGCTTCGGGCTTGTATGACCAAATTGTCGATCAGCCGCGTCGTGCCAACCCGTGCGGCGACAAGGAGGACAACCGGCGGGTGGACTTTTTCAATCAACTCCAAAGTTTCCGGATCCGCAACCACGGCGTAATTAACCTGATCGACGCCGCTCTCAAGCAGCGCCTGCATCATGCCGGCCATCACCGCGTCGCCGTCTGTTTCACCCAGCTCGATCGCCGACGCCGCCCCACGCAATGCGCGATTGAGCGACAGCGCAATTTCGCGTTGGTCAGCGTCCAGATACCGGTTCCGGGAACTGAGCGCCAGCCCGTCGTCGTCGCGGACGATCGGGGACACGACGATTTGAACAGGCACGTTGAGGTCGCGAACCATGTGACGGACGACCAGTGATTGCTGATAGTCCTTTTGGCCAAAAATGGCGGCGTCGGCACCGGTGAGCAGCAACAACTTGAGCACAACGGTGGCGACGCCGCGGAAATGCGCTGGACGCACGGCACCTTCCAAAGCACGCGCCACGGCCGGCGGATCGACCATCGTCGAGCAACCCGGGGGGTACATCGTCGCCTCGTCCGGGAGAAAGACCAGATCAACACCGGCCGCTTCGAGCATTTCCAGATCCCTCCCGATCGGGCGGGGATAGCTGGAAAGATCCTCGCCTACGGCAAACTGAGTCGGATTGACGAAGATCGAAACGATGGTGGCGGGGCATTGTTCACGACTTGCGCGAACGAGGCTCAAGTGCCCGTCGTGCAAGGCACCCATTGTCGGAACGAGACCGATCGTGCGCCCGGCGTTTCCATCGGCGCGAAGGCTGGAAACCGCCGATTCGAGTTCATCGCGAGTCCGCGCAATTTTCATGAGTCGGGCATTCCGGAAAACCGTCACATTGGGCGTTGATTCTGCCAGGTTCACGCTTTATCGACCAGATGCTACAATAAACGGGTCCACGCGCCTCGTCCGACCGACCCCGAACCGATCGGGAGCTTCTCATGACCGACAAAACGGACAAACAAAATCTGGACGAGCGTCCGGCGGACGAGCCGGGCGAGGAAGCCGGTGGCCGGCGATTTTTGTACTTTCAGGTGATGCCGAGCTGGATGGTCAGCTTTCTGATTCACTTTGTGCTCATTATCTTGCTGGCGATCTTTACCTTCAACATCCCGGGCCGGATTCTGGTAAGTCTCGAGTCGGGAGATGCGTCGGATGACATCGCGGCGTTTGACGAAATCAGCTTCGATTCGCTGGAGTCGAGCGAGCTGACCGAGAACACGGACGTCGAGGTCACCAACGAGTCGGAGTTGACGGAAGTCCTTGAGGAAACGGAAATCGTCACCGACTTCGAGGAATCGATGTCCGATTTTCTCGAATCCGCCGAGCCGACTAATTCCGCGGAGATGGAAGCCAACGCGGCGGAAGGTCTGCTCGCGGGTGCCGCGAACCAGCTCTCCGGGCGATCGCCGTCCCAGCGGGCACAAAAGGTCCGCGACAACGGCGGCACCGATGCGAGTGAGAACGCCGTCACGCTCGCCTTGAAGTGGATTGCCGATCACCAGTTGCCCGACGGAAGCTGGAGTTTTGACCATCGCACTGGACCGGGGGGGCATCGGACATCGCCCAATCCAGGCGACTTTACTCAGGCGCACAATGCGGCGACGGCGATGGCCTTGATCGTGTTTCTCGGCGCGGGACACACGCATCTCGAGGGGGACTATATCGACACGGTCGATCGCGGGCTGGCCTTTCTGGTTTCCAACGCCCAAAAAACCCGAAACGGGTGGAGTTGGGAACAGGATCAGGGGCTGATGTACACGCAGGGACTGGTTTCGATCGCGCTTTGCGAGGCCTACGCGATGACGACCGACGTGCGATTGCTTGAGGCGGCGCGCCAGTCGATTCGCTACATCGAGTACGCCCAGGACCATCACGGAGGTGGCTGGAGGTACGTGCCAAACCAACGGGGCGACTTGTCGATCGCCGGATGGCAGATCATGGCGCTCAAATCGGGGAAAATGTGCGGGCTGGAAGTCGATTCCGACGTGATTCGCCTCGCGCGGCGGTTTCTCAATTTTGTCTCCAGCGAAAGCGGAGTCTTTTACGGCTATACCGACCCGACCGACAAGGACGACCGACGCAAGGGAATGACCAGCGTGGGTCTCCTTTGTCAAATGTATCTTGGCTGGACACGCGAAAACCCGGCGCTGGTCAGCGGAGTCAATTGGCTCGGCGAACGCGGACCTGAGACAGGTGACTGGAAGCGAGGCGCGGCGATTGGAGAGGCGGACAAGGATAATTTTCGCGCGGGCATGTATTACAACTATTATGCGACGCAAGTGCTCAGCCAGTTCGGCGGCGAACAATGGAAGGAATGGAACGAAAACATGCGCGAGTTTCTCATTGCCACCCAGGCAACCGAGGGAGCCGCCAGGGGGAGCTGGTTCTTTCAGGACCCCGATGAAACCGGCTACATTCACGGCGGGCGACTTTACGCAACGACGCTCGCGGCCATGACGCTGGAAGTCTACTACCGTTACCTCCCGCTCTACGACGAAAAACAAACGAGTGAAGCGGAATTCGAACTCGATTAAATTCGGTCCGCCGCCGATGCCTCATCAACGTTGCGCCACTGCCTTTCCAGCCGTTTCGCCGAAACTGGTTCGCTGGTCCCCAGTTGCTGGGCGAAGAGCGAAACGCGGTACTCCTCGATCATCCAGCCAAATCGATCCAGTTCCTCATCCGCGCCACCGGTTTTTTCAAGTAATTCCCGCGCATTTTCATAACGCCCAATGTGCCCGGCAAGCTCTTCCGACTGCCGCCGGTCCCGGTCCAGCCCGCCACCCTCGAGACGCGAAAGTCGCAGGCAAATCGCCTTGAGAAAGCGCGGATAATGTTCGAGCCAATGCGCCGGAATTTCGGACAAGGGAATCCGCCCAAACAAGAATCGCCATTGCGAACGGATGTCGTCGCGGGCATGAACAAAACGATCGGGAAGGCATTGCAGTGCCAGCGACGCCTGGTGGACGCCGTCGATCAATGCCGGCAGCCAATGAGCCATTCGCTGGATCGCCAGTCCGATGCGCTCGGCGGCATTGACATGTCGCCTTTCAAATTGCTCCGCCGTCCGTGGAAAGGGCTGGTCGTCCACAAAGGCCATCAGCGAAATCAAACGAGCCAGGTGCTCGTCGAGCTGTCGCGGCCGGTGCCCCAATGAGGCCTGGCCGCCTGAAGTTTCAGAAATCGCACGCTCCAGCGCCGTGCGATGAAATTCGTTGAGCGGCAACCACTTGACTTGCGAGCGAATCGCCTTGCGATGCACGGCGAGGTACAGGGTCGCAAGTCCCAGCCTCGTACGCCGCGCCGCGACACCCGGGTGCGCGAGAAGTTGCAACTGGACCGATTCCCCCTCATCGATGATCGCGGGAAAGAGGGGGACGTCGATGCCGCCCCGCCGCACGACGAATTGTTCCGGAAAATCTCCCCAGGTCCACTCGCGAAGACCCCCGCCGCGCCAGACTTCATGCTCGACATTCTCCGGGACCTGCGCGGAGGCGGTACCACGCAGGTTCGCCTTGAGTTCCGTCAGCGATCGCCCCTGCGCAACAATCTGTCCGGTATCGTCCCGGACTTGCAGATTCAACTTGAGCGAGTCGTCGAGCTTATCCAGTCGGAACATGTCGGGCGTGATCGGGGCGGCGGCGACTTGCGACAATCGCTCGGCGACGACCTGAAAGAACGGCCCCGCGCCAAACTCGATGTCCGAAGCGATTCGCCGCGCCGTGTCGGGCGCGGGAACCAGCGCGCGGCGAACCGGCTTGGGAAGACTGCGAATCAGCGCGACAATCCGTTGCTCCAGCAATCCGGGGACGCACCATCCAAGATGGTTGTCATGGATTTGCGCGATGCTCTCAATCGGTAACTGCACGTTGACGCCGTCGTCGTCCGCGCCGGGGGTGAAATGGTACTCCACGGGCAGTCGCAAGTCGCCCATTTCGAGCGTATCGGGCCAGTCATCGCGGGTGACTTCCGGTGTTTCGGATTGCAGCAGGTCGTCCATTGAAAACCGCAGTCGCTGGTCGAGTTTCCGGTCCTTTCCCAGCAAGCGGGCAAGCGACGCCCCATCGACCGCGTCCTCGGGCAAGCGTTCTTCATAAAAGTTCCGCACGGCATAATCATCGAGAACCAACGCGCGCTGCCGCGTCTTGTCGGCGAGGCGGGAAATTTCCTCGAGCACGCCGCGATTGTGAACCAGAAAGGGGGGGGCCGCGGGCATGTTGTCGGCCACCAGGCCCTGCTCAATCAGCAATTGCCGCGAATGTACCGCATCGATGGGCGGGTAGTGGACGGGCCGCCGCGCGACGACTGGCAGCCCAAACAACGTCACTTTCTCGTAGGCCATCGCCGATTGGCGCTTGCCGCTCCACCAGGCGTCGGAATAATTGCGCTTGACGAGGTGTTCGGCGAGCGATTCGATCCACGCCGGGTCGATTCGCGCGACCATCCGCCCGAATCGCTGTGAGGTCTCGACGATCTCGGCGACGAGTATCCATGGAGGAGGTGATTTGCTTTTCGCCAGACCCGATCCGGGCCAGAGGAGGAACCGGATTCCACCCGCACCGGTGTACTCACGTCGTTCACCGAGCATTGCCACGCCGGAAAGAAGCCCGGCAAGCAACGATTGATGAATCGACCCGTCATCATGGCGGTTGCTTCGAACAGGCAAATGTTGCTCCATGCAAATGGCCCGCAGTTGCCGGTACACGTCCATCCATTGCTGAACGAGCATGAAGGAAAGAAAGTTGCCCGCGGAGGCGCGGCGAAACTGGCTGTTCGAGAGCGTTTTGCGCCGCTCGTGCAACCAGTCCCACAGGTTGAGCAAGGTGAGAAAGTCCGAGGTCTCGTCACGCCAGGCGGCATGAGCCTGGTCGGCGGCGGCCTGACGTTCCATCGGCCGGACTCGCGGGTCCTGGATTTCAAGGCCCGCCGCGATGGCGAGAACTTCCGCCAGACAGCCGTTGTCCGCGGCGGCAAGGAGCATCCGCCCGACGCGCGGATCGACCGGCAGCCGACTGAGTTTTCGTCCCGCTTGTGTTAGTCGCCGCGACGAATCAACGGCTCCAATTTCATGGAGAGTCCGGTAGCCGTCGCGAATCGCGTCGTTGCCCGGCGGGTCGAGAAAGGGAAACTCATCGACCGGACCCAGGTGCAGCGCGGCCGTGCGGAGGATCACCGACGCGAGATTCGTTCGGCGAATCTCGGGAGTCGTGTAGCGAGGACGCTGGTTGTAATCCTCCTCGGCAAAGAGTCGGACGCAGATGCCGGGTCCCAGTCGTCCGCAGCGCCCGGCTCGCTGGTCAGCGGAGGCTTGCGAGATGGCTTCGATGGGCAGGCGCTGCACCTTGCTTCGGGGCGAATATCGACTGATTCGCGCCAGTCCCTGATCGACAACGTAGCGAATTCGGGGAACGGTAATCGACGACTCCGCGACGTTGGTCGCCAGCACAATTCGCCGTGCTGCCCCCGGATTGAAAATAGCGTCCTGTTGCGCGCCCGACAATCGCGCATACAGCGGGAGGATTTCCGTTCGAGCGGATCCATGGCGTGCCGGAAACCGGTTGCGAAGTTTTCCCGCGAGCGAGCGAATCGCCTGTTCCGTCGGCAGAAAGACGAGCATGTCGCCTCGATCGCGCCTGATCAGGTCAAGGACCGTCGCGACGGTTGCGTCCTCAAGGCCCTCGTCGACGGGGCTTCCGCCGGCGTCCAGCCCCACCGGCCGGTACTCCACATCGACGGGATACGAACGTCCCTCGACGTCAATGACCGGCACGGGCTGATCGGAATCCATCGTGAAATGACTTGCGAATCTCGCCGTGTCGATCGTCGCCGACGTGATAACAAGTTTCAGTTCCGGTCGTTTCGGCAAGAGTCGTCGCAAGTAGCCGAGCAAAAAATCGATGTTGAGCGAGCGCTCATGCGCTTCGTCGATGATGACGACTTCGTACTGTTTGAGAAAGCGATCCGAGGTGGTTTCGGCAAGGAGTATCCCGTCGGTCATCAGCTTGACCAGCGTGAGCGGCCCGGTCTGGTCGCCGAACCGGATTTTGTATCCGACCAGCCCGCTCGCCGCGCCGCCCATCGAGGAGGCAATCCGCGCCGCGACGCCGCGCGCAGCGATCCGGCGAGGCAGAGTGTGGC
>JBGTFW010000288.1:0-2936 GCA_041747075.1 Pirellulaceae bacterium | reverse complement strand
CGCACCGGCGGTCCGCTGCGCCTCGGTCTGGACCCACGCGGCAACGTGCTGGTACAGCCGCCGCCCGTCCCCTTCAATGTCCTGAAACGTCGCGCTTCCGGGATTGGAAGTCTTGACGAGGATGAAAACGCCGGAACCCGTCGCTTCGGCCTGATTGACAAAAGGCAGCAGGGAGTCGTCGCCAAGCCACGGATTGACGGTGAGTGCGTCACAGCCCCATGCCGAATCGCGACCAAGCCATCCTTCAGCGTATGCCTCGGCCGTCAACCCGATATCGCCCCGCTTGCCGTCGAGAATCACCAGCAGTCCGCTTTCTCGTGCATAATTGATGACGTGCGCCAGCGCGGTCATGCCTGGCGGGCCAAGTCTTTCAAAAAAGGCCGCTTGCGGCTTGACCGCCCCCACTAGTCCGGCGACGACGTCGACGACGCCCCGGGAAAACTCCGTGAAAGCCGCCGCAACGCCGTCGCGGTCATTCGCAACCACTTCGCGAATTATCTCCGCGGGCAACTGGTCGAATCGCGGATCAAGCCCGACAATCAGGGGAGTCCCCCGTTGGTCAACAGCCGCCAGCAATCGATCGGCAAAATGATTTCGTACCTGATTCAATGTCATGAACTTTCAATACCAAAAACATCAACGATTCCGCGAGCCGCATGGAGTCCGCCGGGCACCCATCGTGCTGGTGGCGATCACCCTTCTCTTCGCGGCGCTTGTGGCGACGGCGCACTACTTTCGTGTCGAACTTTCGGACAACCTCTTCGGCTTTGATTTCGCGATCGTCAATATCCTAGCCGTTCTTGGCGGAGTCGTCCTTGCGGTTGCGTGGTTTATCTGGTTGTGGTTCGCAAGCGACTGGGGGTTTTTCCTGTCGCGTGCCTTGCCCTTTCTGCTGCTCGTCGCGGTCATCGCGGGACTGGTTTGCTACAGGCCGGTTCTAACGGGCGGGATGGGGGTCGGGCGGTGGGTCCCGAGGTTCTGGCGGGAAAGGGAACTCACCCGCGTCGAGACGGTTTCGCCGGTGACGATCGACGCCGGCGATCGATTCGCCTTTCCAGGCTTTCTCGGACCACGGCGCGACGGCGTCGTCGGAGACCCGAAGTGCGACTTGTCACGAATTCTCGACGCACGCCGCTTGTGGAAAAAACCGGTCGGCGAGGCGTGGTCGGGGTTTGCGGCCTCCAGCGGATTTGCATGGACGATGCAACAGGACGGTGCCGAGGAAATGGTGATCTGTGTGGAAATTGAAACCGGAGATTTGCGATGGACGTACGCTCATTCGCGACGGCACGATGATTCCCTGGGTGGCGTTGGACCGCGATCGACTCCCACGCTCGATGGCGAGAGAGTCTTTGCCCAGGGAGCGAACGGATTACTCGTATGCCTGGACGCGACCGATGGCGAGTTGGTGTGGGAGCAGGATATCGGACGGCTGACGGGCGTCCCGCTTGAGCAAGGCAATACCAGCCAGGGCGTCTCGTATCAGCAGGAACAATTCAACGTTGCATGGGGACGGGCTTGCTCGCCGCTTGTCGTTGACGACCTGATCGTGGTTGCCGGAGGCGGGCCGCGCGGAGGCGAGCAGTTTTCCCTCATCGCCTTCGACAAGAAAACCGGTGAGGAACGTTGGCGCGGCGGTGAGGAACCGATCGGCTACAGTTCCCCGGTTCGCTTCGACCTCCTCGGTCAGTCGCAGATCGTCATCGTCAACGAAGCATCAGTAACTGGCCACGATCCGAAATCCGGTGCGACCTTGTGGCAATTCGCCTGGCCAGGCAACAGTGACGGAGGCGCCAACACTTCACAGCCGGTACTGATCGGCGAAAACCAGATGCTCGTTAGCAAGGGGTACGGGATGGGTGCCGAACTGGTGGAAATCAACCGCGGCGACGACGGGAAATATTCCACGAAAACGATCTGGAAAAACCCCCGAGTTCTCAAGACCAAACTTACGAGTCCCGTCGTTCGTGACGGTTATGCCTACGCGCTTTCGGACGGCATTCTCGAATGCGTCCGCGTCGCGACGGGCGAGCGAGTCTGGAAAAATGGTCGCTACGGGCACGGGCAGTTGCTGCTCGTCGGCGACTATCTCCTGATCCAGGGCGAAAACAACTTCATGACGTCGGTCGAGGCGACGCCCGATGGCTTTCGCGAAATGCCACACGTCGAAACCGTCGCGGGCGTCTGCTGGAACACCCTGTGTGTGTATAACGACAAGGTACTCGTGCGAAGCGATGTCGAAGCGGCGTGCTTCCAGTTGCCGCTGCTCGAATCGGCGATCCCGGATCAACCGACTGCGCCGTCGGACGAGCCAGACGACAAGGGCAATGGAGAAGGGCCGTGAGCGGTTCGTCGCCCGAGCGCGCAATTGCCGTGGTCACCGGCTCGTCATCGGGGATCGGTGCCGCCGTTGCCGCGCGGCTGGCTGGTGACGGGTTCCATGTCATCGTTCATGCCGCGCATAACGAAGAAGGCGCGCGGCGGGTTTCCAGCGAGATTCAACACGACGCGCCATGCGAATCGGCGGTGCGCGTTTGCGACTTTCGCGATCCGCGCGGACTGGATCGATTCGTGAGCGACTGTTTTGACTGGAAGGGCCGTGTCGATGTCTGGGTGAATAACGCCGGGGCGGATGTCCTGACTGGCGAGCTTGCAAGTGAATCCTTTGAAAGGAAATTGCGACGCCTGCTCGAAGTTGACGTGGTGGCGACGTTGTTGCTTTCGCGGTTAGTGGGCGAGCGCATGATGTCTCAATCGCCGCGAAAGGAGCGGACGGATTGCGGCGTGATCATCAATGTGGGGTGGGACCAGGCTGAACAGGGAATGGCGGGCGACAGCGGACAGATGTTCGCGGCCTCGAAAGGTGCCGTGATGTCCGCCACGCGCTCGCTCGCCCAGTCGCTCGCACCGCTCGTTCGCGTCAACTGTGTTGCGCC
>JBGTFW010000287.1:0-21526 GCA_041747075.1 Pirellulaceae bacterium | reverse complement strand
CGCCAACGCGATCAGCAGCGCCACGCCAATCGTAAGGATTTCAGTTAGCATCGACACCATATTAGTCGCATGCCGAGCGTCGGCAACCGACCGCCAATTCGATTAGCCATGAGTTGAGCAAACTCCATCGTTTGACGTCGGGATCGTGGATGGAAAGTGAACGTCTGGCCTCGTCGCATCAAATCCAAACGCTCGTCATAGGGAATATCGGGTTGACGCTTCGTGTACTGTCCCGCAAGGGACCCCGTTTGTCCCAGCAGCCAGGATCGCCAGGCGGCGAAAATCACCGACGGTTCATTCGTGTGACCTGTGATGCTTGCGGGCGTGTGATTTTGGGGCGGACTCACCACGGCGTATATCGAATGCCGACGAGTGAAACGAGTGTCAGCGCGACGCACGTCAGGCCGGCGATTGCGAAGGGCGTGAACCAGTCGAGCACTTCCGCATAGGTTCGCGCCATTTTCGCGACTTGCATTTGATCAATCCGGTGAAAGACGCCTTGCAACGCCTGGACATTCTCCGGATTGAACGACTCGCCGCCGGTGATGTTCGTAATCGTCGAGACCTCCGTCGGCGAGATGCCTTCTCCAATGTGGATGGTGTACACGACGATCCGGTCGTCGCGCAGCAGGCGAGCAATCTCCTCTTCCTGGCCGTCACCCAGATCAGCGCTGGCACCGTCAGAAACCAAAATGATCATTCGATCGCCTGTCTCGCGCGTCACCAGGACCTCCCGGCATTTCATCAGACCCTTGCCGATCATCGTCCCCCCGCCGTAACCGGGCGGCAACTTGCGGGGATTCAAAAAGGGCGTGGCGCACTTGAACGCCGAAGCGTCCGTCGTCAGCGGAATCCAGTGCTGCGCCTGGTCGCCAAAGACGGTCAGGCCAAAGGCATCCCCCTCGCGCTGATCGACGAAGCCGTTAATGGCGGCCATCGCCGCGTCGTAGCGCGACCCGCCGCCGAAGCGAGCCGTCATGCTGCCGCTCAAATCGAGGCAGAATTCGATATTGGTCAACTCGCGCTCCGTCCGCGGGACGCCTTGCCGACGGGGTCCGGCGAGCAGAACAATCGCCACGCCGAGCATCAGCGGCGCGGCGCTCATCAGGCACTTGATCACAAAATCGGAGAACTTTCCCGACCGCGCGACGCCGTGGTCCTGGGGCAATGCAACGCGCCGATCGCTCCCCCAACCGAGCGCCGGGAACCGGTCGCGCAGCCAAATCCACACCAGCAACGTCGCCGGGATGAACAGTGCAAAGAGGATGTGCCAGTTGGCGAAAGTCATTTGGGAATCGTTTGAAAATCGTCGCTTTTTTACAAAGTGTGTTATTGTAGCACGGACTGCCAAAATTGCCCGGCCGTACCCGTCGCAAGATTTATTTCCCGGGCGCTAAACTGCTTTCGGCCTTGAAGTACTTTTTCCAGCGGTGTTGGACCGGGGTTCAATGGCCGGACGATTAAGTGGACATGATTCGGCATGACCACGAATGATGATCATTCCTCCGCCACGTCCGGCTCGGCACCTTCCTCCGGTTCCACATTCCGGTGGTAGCGATCGTGCAACGCGCGGGTAAACGAGGCGCCAAAAAGCACGATCAGCGACGCGTAGTAGACCCACAAGAGAAGCACGGCCAGCGATCCCGCCGCTCCGTACATCGTTCCTGGACTGGCGTGCGCAAGATAAAGACCCACTCCCTTCTTCCCTGCCTGAAAGAGCAGCGCGGTCATTAACGAGCCGGGCAGCACCACCCGCCAGCCGATTTTCGCGTCCGGCAAGACCTTGAACATCACCGCGAAGACACCCGTCATGATCAGCAGCGAGAGTCCGAACTCAATCGCCAAAATGAGGCCCGTCGAGAGTCTACCCGGCAAGTAATTGTCCAACTGGTCGCCCAGCGACGAGATGGCGGTATTGACCACTAGCGACACCAGCACCAGAAAAAAAATGACGATCAACATGCCCAGTGACATGATTCGCTTGAGGAAAAAGTCCTTGATGCCGCTGACGACGTCGGGAATCCTCACCTCCCAAATGGCGTTGAGCGCGTATTGCAACTGCACCAGCGCGCCGGTCGCTCCGACCAGCAGCATGAGACCGCCCACCACGGAACCCAACCAGTTGTGCTCCTCGCGATTGGCGTCATCGAGCATCTCCTCGACCTCGTCGACGCGCTCCTCGCCGATCACGTCGCTTAACTGGCGCTCGACTTCGCCGCGAATGTCCTCCGGCTCGACAACCGCGCCAAGCACCGAGACCGTGATAAAGAGGATGGGCGGCAGGGAAAAGGCCGCGTAATACGCCAATGCGGCGGCCAGCACAAAACAGTTTGCGATGGAAAAGCGATTGATCGTTTGAACGACAATCGAATCCTCACGGGTCAACCGGCTGACATATTTCCGCATTAGCGTTCCCTTCCCCGGCGCGTCACTCAAAAGGAATCGAACGGTACGGTTCCAGCAACCCGGCAAGATCGACGTCGAGGTCGCGCCGCGGACCGTGCATCCAGCGTTCGAGTTGCGTCATCAGCGGGCCGGATCGCTCGTCGGCGCGAATGCGCCTCAGCGCTTCGTCAGGCGGCACGCTCTCCAGTTGCAGTCGCTGCCGCCAGAAACTGAACAACATCCGTTCGAGTTCCGCGTAGTCTTCACGCTTCAGCCGACCGTCGCGCGCCGCGGCGAGCCGCGCCGACAGCAAATCCGCCAGTGTTAACGGACGCGACTCGACGGGCACTGCTGATTTGCGATGGCGGCCAACGAAAATCAGACCCGCCAGCACGAGACTCCACGCGACAATCGCACCGATCAACAGGGTGCGGTAACCACCAAGGCGCGGCAGCCAGCCGTTGTCAAGATCGTTTGGTTCGACCTGGCCCGGCGGCAAGAGGGAGTGGATCACCACCGGAATTTCCGGCAACTCCGACGTCTCCGATCCATCCTTGCGAACAAGCCACTCGGCCAGATCGTAGCGGCCTGGCTCCATGCCGGAATAAAGAATGTCGTAGCGAAACCGGTCGCCATGCGGCCAGACGTTGACGATTCGCAGGACGATCGGCGAATTCTTTTCAAGGGGTTTCGCCACCAGTTCCGTGCCCGGCAAGACGAGTTGATTGATTTGGCCTGGTGCACCGACAGAAGACTCCGGCTCGCCAGTAGCCGAACTCGCCAGGATTTCGGACTCGTGCACCCACAGCGCCAAGGCAACGACGAAAAAACTTGCCCGCGTCATTTCGCACCCCGGCCAAGCAAGCCCCGCGATTTGAAAAAATGCCGCAGCCGCCAGGCATAGGGCTGATCGGTTCGAACGATTAGGTGATCGATACGTCCGCGCTTCAGCTCCTGCTTCAAAAACTCCTGATCGATCCCCGTGTTGTTTCCCAACGTGGTCACGTGCCGACCCGTTTCCGCTTCGCGGGCGCGGACAAAACCGGCGCGTCGCAATGTCGCTTCGGCCGGGTCCATGAGCTGGACCGCCACGACGTCGTGTCGCTGGCCAAGTCGTTTCAGCGGCCCAATCGCCGCCGGCTGATGCAAGTCAGAAAGCACGACGACGAGCGAGCGATTGAGCAAAAGCGGGCCAAGCTCGGTAATCCGATCGTCGAGACGCGTCTGTTCATCGACGCGGTAGGTACGGAGCTTGTGCAACCATTGCAGGATGCGATCGCGCGAAAGACTTGCGTTGTATCGCAAATCCCGATCACCCGCGCCGATCACCGCCACGGGACTGATTCGATTGAGACATGCAAACGCCAGTCCGCCGGCGATCAGTACCGCCGTCGCGTACTTGCTGGTTGCAACGCTGCTGACCGTCATCGATGCGGAGGTGTCAACCAGCAGGTAGCAGGGCATTCGCTTGGGAGTTTCGTATTGCTTGACGTGATACTTTTGCGTTCGCGCGGTGATCCGCCAGTCAATCGAACGGATCGGATCGCCCGCCTGGTAAATTCGTGACTGGACGTAGTCGGTTCCCGTTCCAAGGTAGGGTGACACGTCGGTTCCGTAGCTGAAACTGTCGGCCAAGGCCCGCACCGCAAGAAGGAATTGGCGCGAGTCAAGCGGTTCGGTCGATTCAAGCTGGTATTGCATGGGTTCCGCCGTCTCCGGAATGGGGTCCGCCGATTACGCCGAGGTTCGCAGAGTATCAGGAAATGTGTTTGCGGAAAAGTAACGGCGTGTCGGGGTACTCTTTTCCTGTTCCTGCTCGTGCTCCTGCTCGTATCCTACTCGTACTCCTGCTTAGTTCCGGTTTTGCAAATTTGGAGTGCTCCGGCCTGGCGGAGCTTTGGATTAGCCCCGGAAAACGCGATGCATTGAGACACCTTCGGGCTGGGCGTTGCCGTCCACACCTCCATTGATTAGCTGCGTTCGGCAATCCAAAGCGGTGCCAAGTCCCCGCACTCCAAAGAAAAGTGCAAAACTGGAACTTAGGCGCATGTCCGGCCATGCAACGTGTCCACAAGGTGGCGCGGTCCAGCTACTCGTGCTCGTTCGTGCTCGTTCCCCGCGTCATCTTCCGCTCCAGTTCGTGCTCCCAACCGCAAACGTGCCTCCCGACTTCCGCCCATACTCATTTGACCGTTGAAGCGGTCATTCCCATTTCGTCCATGATCGATGCGAGAATCCGCTCGCCGGTGAGGCCGTCGGCGAGCGCTTCGTAGTTGAGTCGAATACGGTGCAGGATGACGTCGGCGGCGAGCGAGTACAGGTCCTCGGGGATGACGAAGTCGCGACCGTGAATCAAGGCCCGTGCCCGCGATGATTTCAGCAACGCGATCCCGGCGCGCGGACTGCCGCCGACTTCCAGCGCCGGGTGAATCCGCGTGCGGTTGACGAGTTCGACGACGTGATCGATGTAAATGTCGCTGATAAATACTTCCTGGACGGCCTGCATGGCGGCGACCAGGTCCTCGGTCGATCCGACAGGTTCCTTTTCGAGGATGTCGAACTCGGTTCGCGCGATCGCGCCACGGTCCTGCCGCTGAATGCCGAGCGCGGCATTGCGGCGCAAGACCTCCTTTTCCTCGACGGGCGTCGGGTATCCAAGTCGATGACAGAGCATGAACCGGTCGAGTTGGGCTTCCGGCAGCTCAAAGGTCCCGCTTTGTTCGATCGGATTTTGGGTCGCGATGACCAAAAACGGCGCGGGGAGCGTAAAGGTCTCGTTGCCAATCGTTACTTTGCGTTCCTGCATCGCTTCCAGAAGCGCCCCCTGGACCTTGGGGGCCGCCCGGTTGATCTCGTCAGCGAGCAGGAGGTTCGTGAAAACAGGCCCTTTCAGAACACGGAACTCGTTGGTCCGCTGATCGAGAATTTCCGAACCGAGAATATCGGACGGTAGCAGGTCGATTGTGAACTGGATGCGCGCGAAATCGAGATCGACGCTCTTGGAGAGAACCGAAACGAGCAGTGTCTTGGCCAAACCCGGCACGCCTTGCAATAGCAAATGCCCACCGGTGAAGAGCGCAATCAATGTCCGCTCAACGACGACGTCCTGACCGACAACGACAGTCGCCACGCGCTGCCGCACGCGAGAAATAAAACCGGAAACGTTGTCCGTATTGATCGAAGTGTGCTTTTCGACAGTTGCCATGGGCACCGCGTCAAGGAAGGATTACTCGAGGTTCCGTGCATCACGATCCGGAAAGCCAGCAATTGATTGGCGGTGCCTCATGATAATTGCCTCGTCGGGAAGCGACCATACTTATTCGGGATTGTCAATCAGGAATTGCAGCCGGTCGCCAAGCGCTTTGGGAACAAGGCGACGCACTAACGGTGCTTTTTCAAAGGGGCCTCGTTTTTCGCGGACTTTCTGTTCGACGAACGCCTTGCGGATTTCTCCGACGGATTTCCCGCGGAACGGGTTTGCTCATTTCGTTTTTTTCGCGGCGACTTTCCGTTGCCGTTTCTGACATGACCGGCCCTGCCGTCGCCGGTTCTTGCGGTCCGCGGTGCCTGTCCGGATGTATCCGTCTGTCCGCGCACCAATGCAAACTCGATTTCCCGACGGTCGGGATCGGCGGAGACGACGCGGACGCGCAGCCCGTCGCCGAGCCGCCAGCGACTGTCGGGCCGATGCCCCTGCAAAGTGCGCGTCGAGCGATCATGGAAGTAGCGGTCGCGCGGCAATGCCTCCAGCGGGACCAGTCCGCTGGCCGGCAACTCGACTCCCTGAACAAACAACCCGAACGCCTCGACGCCGGTCACCCGCGCGTCAAGTTCCATGCCGATCCGATCGCGAAGAAAGTTGATGAGCTTCAGCTTGATCAGTTCGCGCTCGGCCTGTTCGGCGCGCTGCTCGAGATCGCTGCAATGGAGGCCCGTATGCTGAAGCGAGCCGAAATCGTCGGCGGGTCGCTTGCCGTCGACGAGGTCGCCCACCATCCGGTGAATCACGAGGTCCGGATAGCGGCGGATCGGACTGGTGAAATGGCAGTAGGCGTCACTGGCCAGCGCGTAATGGCCCATCTCGCGCGGGCTGTAAATCGCCTTTTGCATCGCGCGGAGGATGGCGTAGTGGACCGCCGGGCCGTTGGGCGTGTCGCGCGCCAGTTCAATAATTCGCTTGATCTCGAACCGGCTCTCGATGTTTTTTGTCGGGTAGCCGAGATCCGCGAGCAGGGACTTCAGATCGGCGAGCTTGACGGGCGAGGGCGGCTCGTGAATTCGCCGCATCAGGTTCAGCTCGAGATCAACCAGGTGCTGGGCGACCGCCTCGTTCGCGGCGAGCATAAACTCCTCGATGACCTGATGGCTCTCGGTGTTTTCGCGCGTGTGGGCACCGGCGACACGCCCCTCCTCGTCCAGTTCGATTTCAACTTCCGGAATGATCAGGTCGAAGGAGCCGCGGTCCATTCGCCGCTTCCGCAACCGCATCGCCAGTGTGTGCATGTCGCGAACGAGTCGAAAGACATCGGGCCCAAGGCGCGCTTTCCACGGCTGGTCGTCGGCGAGATAGTCGTCAATTTCCTCGTAATTGAAACGGTGGCTGCTGCGAATCGCACCGCGATGCAGTTCCGTGCTGACCGGCGCGCCGGCGTCGGTGAACTCGATGAGCGCCGACATGGTGTAGCGGACGCGATCGGGCTGGAGGCTGGCGAGATTATTGGAAATGATCTCCGGGAGCATGGGGATCACTCGATCGGGCAAGTAGACGCTGGTGGCGCGCCGGAACGCCTCGTGGTCAAGCTCCGTCCCCTTGCGGACGAAATGAGAAACATCGGCGATGTGAACTCCGAGCACCCAGTGCCCGTTTTCAAGTCTCTTGAGCGAAATCGCGTCGTCAAAATCGCGCGCCGTTTTCGGATCGATCGTCACGACCGTCTCCCCGGTGAAATCCGTCCGGACGCCTCGGATCGATTCGTCAAAATGTTCCGCTTCGCGGCGCGCGTCGTCGAGGACGGCTTCGGGGAACTCGCCCGGCAAGCCAAATTCCGCGATGACCGTCAGCGTATCGACGCCCGGCTGGCCGCGATCGCCGAGCACCTGAACGATGACCGCCTCGCCGGGATGGTGCTCGCCGCTTCGGTGCTGGCCGGGAAAGCGAACCATCTCGACAACGACCTTGTCGCCGACCCGCGCCGCGCGGGCGGAGGCATCGCCGACGAGGACTTCGCCGTCAAACTGTTTACCGTCGATGGCGACGATGCCATGCTCGCCGTGTTCGCGGTAAGTTCCGACGAAGCGGTGCGTCCGACGCTCGACGATCTCGAGAACGCGCCCACTGGACTTGAGTTGCCCGCCCCGCGCCCGCCGCGCCGAAACGCGAACGCGCACGACATCGCCGTTGGCGGCGTCAAGCGTGTGGCTTTCCGGAATAAAGACATCCTCCGGCGGAGGTCCGTCCGAGTCCGCCGAGGGATCGGGCGCAACGGCCACGAAACCGAACCCGCCGGCGGCGCGAGAGAACCTCCCGATGATTTCGTCGGCACGCCGCTTGGGGGCGCCGGTACCGTGCGCCTTGGGGGCCGCGGCACCGTCCGCCTTCACCACAAGATGTTTGGGTCCCCACGCAAGCCGGCCTTTTTTTACAAGCTGTTTGATGGCCCGCTTGAGTTCGCGAATGTCGTCGTCGGAAATGTCGAGCTGTTTGGCAATGACACGCGGCTTGACGGGTCTGTAGTTCTCGCGGCTGACGTGCGCCAATACCCGCTGCTCTAGCGAAGCGTCGTTTTGCATGGACGCCCAGTCTAGCAGGCGGCGTCATCCCCGCGAAGGCGGCGTCAACCCCGCGAAGGCGGGGATCGAAGGCCCTCAGCCACGCGTGGGCCTTTTCCGTAACCGATGGGTCGTGAAGCGCCTGGGTTCCCGCCTGCGCGGGAATGACGGGTGGCGTTCCCGCCTGCGCGGGAATGACGGGTGGCGTTCCCGCCTGCGCGCGAATGACGGGTGGGTTCCCGCCTGCGCGCGAATGACGGTGAACTAATCCCTCGACTCCGGCGTGATCTTCAGTTCCAGCCGCTGACCATCGCGGACCACGACGATCGTGACTTCTTCGCCGACCTTTAGCGCGGCGATGGCGTTCGTGTAGTCATAAACGTTCTCGACCGAGCGCCCCGCCAGTTCAACGACGGCGTCGCCCCCCTGAATGCCCGCCTTGTCGGCGGGCGAACCGGAACGCACGCTCTTGAGCATCGTGCCAACGACTTCCGCCGTGTAGTCCGGACTCGTCCCGAGCGATGCGCGCATCGCGACGCGCATGACCGGATCGGCGGACTTGTATTCCTTGTAAGCGGGAACCTCGCGGCCGGTGACCAGCGAACGGGTGACGAGTCCCATCAGCCGGGCGATCCTGGACGCCATCGGGTAATTCAGTTTCTCGGGCGTATCGCGCGGCGTGTGATAATCGTCATGCGTGCCGGTAAAGGCCGCGAGGATCGGAACCCCGGCACGATAAAACTCGGTGGCGTCGGTCGGCAGGTTCGTGTCGAGACTTTGATGCAGAACGATCCCGGTGGCGAGATTGCGTTTTTCAATCTCCCCGGACCACCAGTCCGACGAACCAAGTCCCTGCAAGACGAGTTTGCCATCGAATCGCCCGATCATGTCCATGTTCAGGTAAGCGACGTAGCGTGGATTGAGCGAGACTTCTGAAAGGTCCCGGTCACTCGCATCGGGCCGTTGGAGCATCGCGCGCTGAGCCTGCTTGACGAAATGACTGGAGCCAAAAAGGCCCAGTTCCTCACCGGACCACGCCGCGGCGATCAAGTCGCGACCCTCGTGAATCTTGCCGTCGCGCTTTTCAAACGCAAGAAACTCGGCGACCTCAAGCATCCCGGCGACGCCCGACGCATTGTCATCGGCCCCAAAGTGAATCTGGCCTTTCTCCTCTTCGTCGCGGGCCATCGAACCGGCACCGCCGCGTCCCAGATGATCGATGTGCGCCCCAACGACGACCGCTTCCCTGGAGGGCTGGTCGCCAAATTGCAGCCGCCCGATTACGTTGCGTCCGCGTCCGCGCTGCTGGATGACGTCGATGTTGGCCGAGACATTCAAGTCGGGAAAATCAAAACCAAGTTGCGGCTCGCCACGGTCGAGTTGGGTTTGCCACCACGGCAAGTCCTGCCCGGCGGACTTCATCATCTGTTGGGCAAGTTCATCGGAAATGCTTACGACCGGGATCGAGATTTTTCCCAGCGCCGACTCGGTCGACAGCGCGATCACCTGTTGCTTGACGCTGGAATTCGGTCCGCTGACAACCAGCATTCCGAGTCCGCCGCGATCGCGGACATTGGCCGCCTTGACGCGCAACTGGCTGTGGAAATTCAGGTCCTGTCGCCATTCGGGCGTGACGTCCTCTGGCAAGTAACGAAAGACGAGCACCCATTTGTCGGTCACGTCCAGATGCACGAACGAATCGTACTCCGGTCCGTTGTCGGTTTTCGGCGCGACGATTCCGTATCCGGCAAAAGCAACCTCGCCGTCAAACGAGCCCGTCCCGCTGAAATTCAGCGGCATCCACTCATCGCCAGGTTCGGACTCGGTCTCGCCAATCACAAGCCAGTTCTCCTCGCCGAGACGCGCTCCGGCGGGAAAGTCAAATGACTGAAACCACGTCGTTTCCCCCGTTTCCGCGTCGACCTCCCCGGCGGGCACGAACCCCAGCGAGTCGAGATAGGCCGCGACGTAGGCCGTTGCGCGGCGCTCGCCCGCCGTCCCGGTCATTCTCCCCGCCAGTTCCGGCCGGCAAAGATAGTCAACGTGCCGGAGAACGTCCTCTTTGGTAAAGGCCGCTGACGTCAGCTCCCGCGCCGCGCGACCGGTCCGCTCGTCCGGTTTCGTGTCGACCGTTTCCTCGCCGCCCGGCGTGCTTGCGGTCGCGCGATCGAGTTCGAGCAGCTTCCGCGCCGCCTCGTGATCCCAGTCGGCCGCGAAAAGCTGCGAGACGTTTCCAACCCGATTGGAGGTCCACGAAAAGGTCTTGCCGTCGAGCGAAAAAGTCGGGAATCCGTCAAATCCATCGGTCCACGTGACGCGAACCGGCTCGGTAAAGTCCGCCCGTTTCGCGGCGGGGATCATGTAGATTTCAAAGTTTGCATAGCCTTCCGGGTTAGAGATGAATAGCAGGTATTCACCGGACGGATGGTAAAAAGGACCGAACGAAGTGGCGTCGAGTTGCGTCAGTTGCTGTTTGTCCGAGCCGTCGACCTTCATCGTCCAGACTTCGGCGCTCGTCATGTCGGGCTTGAAGCGCCGCCAGCAAATCCGCTTGCCATCGGGTGAAAAAAACGGTCCGCCGTCGTAGCCTGGTTCGTCGGTAAGGCGATGCACGTTCGAACCGTCGGCGTCCATGATGTAGATGTCCATCGCGGATTCTTCGTGAAACCGGAAGTGCTCGCGCTCGTCGTCGCTGAGTTCTCCCTCGAGGTAAGCGCGGCGATTGGACGCCCACGCGATTTTGGTTCCGTCGGGCGAGTATGAACCTTCGGCGTCGTATCCGGTGGCATGGGTCAACCGCGTGTACTCGCCACTGGTGAATTCATACGCGTAAATTTCGTACCACGGATCGTAGTCCCAGCTATAGCGGCTTTCGGTACCCGCCTCACGTTCGAGAATCTTGTCGCGTTGTTTCCGTTTGGCGTCCGGGTCCTCGTGCGTCGATGCGAACAGGGCGCGCTGACCCGACGGATGAAGCCACGCGCAAGTCGTCTTGCCGATCCCCGGCGAGATGCGCGAAATGTCCTGTTGCTCAAAGTCCAGCAGATAAATCTGGTAGAAAGGATTGCCTGTCTCACGCTCGCTCTGAAAGACCATTTTGGTTCCATCCGCGCCGTAATAGCCTTCGCCGCTGCGCCGTCCGTCGGAGGTCAACGGGCGAACATTGGTGAAAAGCCGCGCTTCGGCCTCCGCGCCGCTGGTATCGCCCGATTCGGCGTCAGGGGAGGGACTCTCCTGCGCGCCGGCGGTCGCGGCAAGGGCGACGACACCCATCCATACAGCACACTTCAACGCATAAAAGCGAAACCAGTTATCCATTATCGAAACCTGCCCGTGGAACAGCCGTGAAACTTCAAGGGACCCGTCCATTCTTGCAGAATGACCCGTCGCGGCCAGCCCAATGACCCGACGGGACCAACCCAATCGCGTTTTCAGTGAGGAGAACTGACAGGGACGTAACGGTTTTAATCAAGTGTTTAAACACCACCAAGCCACAATTCCGATTGTTTCGCTTCGTTCGATTCCCACCGCTCTCAAATCTATCAAATCTCAAATCTCTCAAATTTCAACCGTCAACCGTCAACCCACCACCCCGCTCTCCACCCTCCACTCTCAACTCTCAACCCGACTTGCCGAACCCTCGTGACCGACGAAAGATTGTGGCGAAAGGAACCATCGCATGCACTATTCGCCAAATCAAGGTTGGCCCATGTACGATTCGCCCAATCACCGTTCGCCTGAATTGCTTTCAAACTTCCCTGGCAACGAGCCGTCCGAATATAAACACACTCCTTCCCGCCCCCCGGCGGAGGACGGGCCGTTGCTCGATGCCTTTTCGAATGCGGTCATGGGCGTCGTTGAATCGCTCTCGCCCGCAGTCATCAGCGTCCAGTCCCGCGACCGTCGCGGTGGAAGCGGCTCCGGGTTCATCATTTCTCCCGACGGTCTTGCGATCACCAACAGTCACGTTGCCGAAGGGATAAGTCAACTGATCGCCGTCACCAGTGACGGAGACCGAATCGACGCCGAATTGCTGGGCGACGACCCTGCCAACGATGTCGCGGTCCTCAAGCTCGCCGCCAGTGAGTTGCCCGTTGCCCGGCTCGGCGATTCAGCCTGCTTGCGCGTGGGACAACTTGTCGTGGCGATTGGCAGCCCGCTCGGCCTGCAATCGACGGTCTCTACGGGCGTCGTCAGCGCGGTGGGGCGAAACATGCGAAGCCCGCAAGGCCGCTTGATCGAGAACATCATCCAGCACGCCGCGCCAATCAATCCCGGCAATTCGGGAGGTCCGCTGGTGGATTCACTTCATCAAGTTGTCGGGATCAACACGGCCATCATCCCGTTCGCGCAAGGCATCGGGTTCGCGGTACCGATCAACACGGCGCGTTGGGTTGTCTCGGAGATACTCGCGCATGGCGAAGTTCGCCGACGCGAAATCGGCATTCTCGGCACCACTGCGCAACTTTCCCGGCAATTGAGGGTCCAGCTCGATCTCCTCAGTGACAGCGGCGTGCTGGTCAGCGAAGTCGTACCCGGCGGGGCGGCCGACCGTGGCGGAGTGCAACCCGACGACCTTCTCGTCGCGATCAACGGGCGCATTGTGTCGGGCGTCGACGACATCCATCGCTTGCTGGGTTTATTTTCCGCCGATCAACCGTTGGCGCTTTCCATCGTACGCAGCCGGCGGCTCATCGAAAAAGTGATCTTGCCGCGACCCCTGTAACCTGAAGCGCGGCGCAGTCATTTTACGGTCTCGAATACCTCGTCAACCGGCTCGCTGAAGGAACAACTGCCAAAGGAAATCGCGAACTGGTCGCGCATTGCGGCAACGTCGGTCATCTCCAGGACTTCGTCGCCGACAATGATCGCCCTTTCGCTGAATTCAAACGCCGCCGGATCGGTGCATTCGAGCACCGTGGCAAGTTGATCGACGCTCCACGCATGCGCCTTGGCAAAACAGGCAGCGACAAACACGTTGAGAAAGCCGTGCATGACGGCGCGCGGCGCATCGGTCTCGTACGACAGCGGGTACTCGCCACGCAGCGGGTGATGAAGACCCGCCGTCGCCTTGAACCCGACCTCCCGCTCCGCGCATTGGTGAATAAACGAAGCGAGGTCGCGCAGGTCGGGAATCAGGTGAGACTCAACGCCGCCGGTACGGACCTTGGCACGAACGCGCTCCGTCGCGATCCGGGATAATTCCCCGATCAACGACCCGGCACTGGTAGCGGGCATCTCCAGAAAAACCGCCAGCGACGACGGAATGGTCTCGATCGTCTGCTCCGCAATGCCCGCACGTGTCAGTTTCCCCTCGACGGTATCGACTTTTGCGTATTCAAATGCTTCATTAAAGGCGTCGACGGATTCCAGTGCGTGAGCGAACGCGTTGTCCGCGGCGTCCAGTTCGGGTATCAGCGCGCTGATCGGCCACGTTTCGCCGGCAACTCCGTCGGGAAAGAGCTTGTTGAAGACCGTGACAAACTCGGCGAGACGGCTCGCCGGAAGGATTAGTTTGCCGAGCATCCACCGGTTTGGGCCGTCGATGTACTTTTGATAGTTCTTGACCGTCGCCGCCATCGGCAATTCCGCCGGCGGAAAGAGTCCGGCGTAATCAATCAGGTTTTCAAGCAGCTTTCGCAGGGCAGTCATCGAGGGAACGGAAACGCCCGGAACGAAGGAGTGTTTTGGCCTGTCATCATACAGTTTCGCCCGATGCGCGGCCAGAATTCTTGACACGAACAACGCCCCGCTTCATCTTCGCGTGACGCCGGTCAATCACCGTGGAGGCTGGCGCGGTGATCACGCGGACGCTGGCTGGTCTTGCTCACGCCGCTCGACCCACGCGTCCATGTCGTCGAAGATCGCCCCGGGGTCCCCCTCAAAGACGCGGCCAATCAGCAGGTTCGTCAGGTTCTCCGCGTGATGTGGATGCTCGCGCATAAAGCCGCCGAAGCTGAACTGGCGGTTGTAAAAGACGTGGACCAGCTTGCGAATCCAGTGAACTCCGGCGTCGAACTCCCATGTCCAGCTACCGAGCTGTTCGCCGGACAGATCGTTGCGCCGCAGCCCGTCGCAAATTGCCTGGGCGGCGAGTTCTCCCGACTTCAGCGCGAGAAAGACTCCCGATGAGTAGATCGGATCAATGAATCCGTAGGCGTCTCCGACGAGGACCCATCCGTCGCCGGCATGTTCGGTCGTCGTGTAGGAGAATTCCTTGGCAACGTAAAAACGCCCTTCCTGATGCGCGTCGCGAAGTCGCCGCTGCAAGCCGGGACAGTTGCCCGTCTCGGTGGCAAACGTCTCGGCCGGAGTCGCGTTTCGCTTGAGGAGAAACTCGTTGTCGCCGACCAGTCCGACGCTGACCAGATCGTCACTCAGGGGGATGTACCAGAACCAGGCGTCGCGCGAGTTCGTGCTGAGAATACAGGTCACTTCCGGATTTTTGCCGCCGTTGCGCGTGGCACCGCGGAAGTACCCCCAGATCGCGGCCTTTTTCAGGTCCGGGTTGACTTCGCGGGTGTTCATCCGGTTGGCGAGCAAAGCCTGCTGGCCCGTCGCATCGACAACGACGCGCGTCTTGAGTGTCCGCGAGCGTCCGTCCGAATCGCGGATCACGACCGAATGCTGGCCGTTGTTGTTGAACTGGACATCCATCACGCGCGACTCGTCCATGCATGTCACGCCTTTTTTTTGGGCCGTGTCATAGAGGAGTTGATCGAATTTCGCCCGTTCGACGTGCCAGGTCTCGGCACAGTCACGGTCGTCGTGTTCTCGAAAGACAAAGGGCCGCGACTCCTTGTCGTCGGCGTTAACAAACTGGACACCGTTCTTGCGGATAAAGCCAATGCGCTGAAAATCCTTGAGCACACCGAGCTTGTCGAATACCCAGTAGCTTTCGGGCATCAGCGACTCGCCGACCTTGAACTGGGGCATTTTTTCCCGTTCGGCAAGGGCCGTCCGGTGGCCGCGGTCGGCGACCAGGGCGGCCGTCGTACAGCCGGCCGGCCCGGCCCCCATCACCACGCAATCGTAGGTATCGTTTCTCATTGGAATTCCCCGTCAAACCGCCCGTTTCGACCGCAATTCATCGTACCGATTATACAGCACCGCAGTTCGCTTGTCCGCCTCATTCGGGCGGCGTTGCACCGTGGGGCGTTCGCCCCTGCACCGTGATCAAACGAACTGGCAGTTCGTTCCACGTTTTCAATTTTCGTAGCCGAACCGCGCGACAACTTGCCAGTTACCAACTCGTTACGCGCCGGGCGGGCATTTCCGGTTATCGTTAATTCGTCACCGTGGGGCGTTCGCCCTGCATCGCGAATGAACGAACTGACAGTTCGTTCCACCTCTTCAATTTACTGGTCAAAGGAACTTGTTATGAACCCAAAAGTCTGTTTGCCGGTGACCGCGATTGTCTGGCTGGCATTTGCCTGGCCTTCCGCGGCGCAAGACCCTGATCCGGAACACGATCCAGTCGCCGACCTCGGCAAGGCGATGATCGAGCTGCCGCTGAAGGAACAACTCGCCGTTGAGCGCGTTGCACCGACGCAAAAAATCAACTCAATTGATGTGTCAAAAATGCGCATCGAAGCACCGGTCGAAAACGTTGTGGAACGTGCCGCGACCGCTTCCGAAACCGGTGACAACCCGCGAGTCGAGCCGGGACTGGTCAACTGGCACGCTGATTTTGAAGTTGCCCGCGCCGCCAGTCGCGAATCGGGCAAACCGGTTTTCCTCTTTCATTTGCTCGGGAGGCTCGACCAGGAATTCACGTGAACCAACGCCCGGCTTGCGAGAACCGTGCTGTTCTCGAATCGATCCGTCGCGTCGGTGATCAATCTGAACTTTGAACCGGTCTGGGTTTCCGTCCGCCCCGTACCGCAGGTAACGATCGATTTTGGAAGCGGAAACGTCATCCGGCGAACGTTGCACGGCAACGTGGCGACGTATGTCTGCGACGCGGAGGGTCATGTGCTGGACGTGCTGTCCGGCATCTACGAACCGGAAGCGTACATTGATCGACTGCGGCAAATGGTGTTGCTCCACCGCTACGCACGGCAGTCTGTAATCGGAACGGAGGAAACCGGCGACGACGAATCGGAAGCGCTGGCCATGACGCTTCGCGACTATCACGAGCAACAACAGGACTCCCTGACCACGGGCGTACCGCTGGAATTGATGGAACGCGACATGTCGATCATCCGGACCGAGGGACCGCTGCATGTGATGCTTGTTCCGGCTCGGCGGATCGCGGCGCGCGCGGCTTCGGTGTCGACCATTAAAAACGGTGCGATCTCTCCCGAAAAGCTGAAAGGCGTCGCGAAATCGCTGGAGGAGGACACACGGATCAACGAAGGCGCGCGGCGGCGTGCCATCCACGAATACCTTGCGACGGCGGGACTTGTGCATCCGGACGAGATGAGGAACTGGCTGTATCGCGAAGTGTTGCACGCCGACCTTGACGATCCATGGCTTGGTCTGGGACGGGTATTGTTCGACAATTACCCGTTCGAAGAGTAACGAATCAGCCGACGTCGCTGATTTCCAGCGCTTCGCCGTAGCGGGCGATGATCATTCGCCTAAGGGCCGAAAACTCCGGGGCGTTGAGGTCCGGATCAGCGTCGATGATCGCCCGGGCGTCGCGTCGCGCCGTTCCCAGCAATTCGGCGTCGCGGAGCAGGTCGGCGATGCGAAGTGGCGGAATCCCGTGCTGACGGTCGCTGAAAAGGTTGCCGGGCCCGCGAAGCTGAAAATCCATTTCGGCGAGTTGAAAACCGTCCTCGCTGTCAACAAATGCCTGCAAGCGATCCGCGGCAGGCGCGCTGTGCGTTGAGGGAAAGACACAGACGTAACCCGGATGCGCGCCGCGGCTGACGCGACCGCGAATCTGGTGCAGTTGCGACAGTCCGAATCGCTCCGCCGACTCGATCGTCATCACGGTGGCGTTGGGGACGTTGACGCCGACTTCGACAATGCTCGTTGCGACGAGCACCTGGGTTGAACCGCGGGCAAAGGCGAGCATCACCGCTTCCTTCTCGGCGGGTTTCTGCCGTCCGTGCAACACGTCAAGCCGAAAGGCCTCCAGCGGACCGTTGGCGAGCGACTCAAGCAGCGTTTCGGCGCTGGACGTCTCTTCCTCGTCGTCGGTGCGGATTCGCGGCGCGACGACAAACGCCTGGCGGCCCTCGCGGAGCTTTTGCCGGACAAATTCCCACCACTTGTCGCGTGTTTCCTCGGTCCCCGCATAGGTATTAACCGGGTGGTCACGTCCAGCGGGTTTGCGCAGTTCCGACACGTCGAGGTCCCCAAAGGCGGTCATCGAGATGGTCCGCGGAATGGGAGTGGCGGTCATCACCAGGTAGTGGGGAGATTCACCCGATTGACGCAGCTTCGACCGTTGCCGCACGCCGAACTTGTGCTGTTCGTCGACCACGGCCAGCCCCAATCGTTGAAACGGAGGAGGGGACGACAGCAGCGCATGCGTCCCGACGACGATTTGCACCCGCCCCTCGGATATTTCCTCCGCGACCCCGGCACGTTCTCCAGCCGTCATCGCGCCCGTCCAGGCGGCAACGTTGACGCGCCCTCCAGCGAGCCATGTCTCAAGAGTCCGCACGTGCTGGCGCGCGAGCAGTTCCGTCGGTGCCATCAGCACCGCCTGATGCCCGTGCGCGACGGCCAGCAGCATTGCATACGTTGCGACAACCGTCTTGCCGCTTCCCACTTCACCGTGGAGCAACCGGTTCATCGGAATGGCGGAACTCATGTCCGCCGAGATTTCGTCGATGGCCGCCTGCTGGTCAGGTGACAGCTCAAACGGGAATCGCCGAAGGATTCGCGCGCGGATTTTCGCGTCGAGCGGCAACACCGGCGCGCTTTGGTCCCTGCGTAACCGGGCGCGCCGCAGCGCGAGCGCCAGTTGCAATACCAGCAGCTCCTGATATACGAGCCGCTGCCGCGCGGATGCCAGCGAGTCGTCGTTGTCGGGAAAATGAATTTGCCGGATCGCCGTCTGGATATCGCAAAGACCCTTTTCCCTTCGAATCGACTCCGGCAGCACTTCTCCAACCAGCGGCGCGTACTGGTCGATGGTGGCGTCCATGATTTCGCGCATGCGGCGTTGGTTGATCCCTTCGGTCAGTGAATAGACGGGGGCGATCGTGGCAACCGTCGGTGCTTCGCCAGGTGCAAACCATGTCGTCCGCGGATGCACGATCTCCCAGCGGCCCTCGTCGAATTTCGGCGCGCCCTGGAGCATGATCAACTGGCCGCCGGCAAACTTCTTGTTGAGATACATCTGGTTGAACCAGATTCCGCGAAGGTAACTCCCCTTCGAGTCCTCGATCAACACGGCCATCACGCGCGTCCCCGCCGGCGACGTCCACTCCTGCTTGTCGATCACGGTCCCGACGACGCTGGCGGAAAGGCCCTCGACCAGTTCCGACACGGGTTGCAACTGGCTGAAGTTCTCGTAATCGCGCGGAAAGTTGAACAGCAAATCGACAATATTATGCAAACCGATCTTTTCCAGCGCCTCCGCGCGGTGCGGTCCAACTCCGCGTACGTATTGAATCGGTGTTTGCAATTCGCGAAGGCGGTCGCGTTCACTGCTTTCGGGCTTGACCGATGTGCTCATGACTTAACGATACCGGAGAGCCCGTGGCGGGACAACGAGCGACCAACGGATTCAGGCCCAACCCGGCGGACTATTCGCTCAACTCGGTATTCCAGTAGGCCTCGCTGAGGAATTTCTTCCAGCTATTGATCTGCAGCTTGTGTCGCGAGTACGACGGGTTCCATCGCGGTCGCACTGGGGCCTTTCGCAACCTTTTTCCCGATTCGTCGGGCGTCCGGTCCGCCTTGGCGTGGTTGCAGGCGACACAGGCAAGAACGCAGTTCTCCCAGTTCGACTGGCCCCCTCGCGATCGCGGCACGACGTGGTCGATCGTCAACTCGTCGTGCAACGGCTGCGCTCCGCAGTACTGGCAAGTGTACTTGTCACGCTTGAAAATGTTTCGGCGGCTGAACGTTACCGTCGACCGCGGCAGACGGTCAAAGTGCATCAACGAAACGATTTCCGGCACGCAAAAGCGCTGTGAAATCGCCTGGATGAACTCGCCGTCGGCGGCGGGCTGGATTCGCGCCCAGTCGTCCCAGTCGAACAACTGATACGTTTCCGGGTCAACGACGCGAGCCGTACCGGTGAAGACCATCGACAACGATCGCGCCACCGACGTGATGTTTACCGGCTGCCAGTTTCGATTCAGGACCAGTGTCGGTCGTTGGAGTACGTTTGCGACCACGGCGACAAGTTCTCGCTTGCTGGAATATCGTGTGTGGAAAAATCGTGTGTGGCAAAACGGCTCGCCCGCGCGGCAAGTGCGTTGGGGAACTGCCGCGGGCCAACTCCCCGCCATTATGAACCAAAAGGGCGTCCGGCGGGAGTCGAACCCGCGCCTCGACGGTCACAGGGTCGCGTGCATTCCGTGACACTACGGACGCCACGGATTGTCCGTTAGACAGAGCCAGCGCCATGAAAGTTCGCGGATATTGAACGTCGAGGCCACGACAGACCGGCGGGACATTGGCACCGTGTTCCAGTCCCGGGGGCAGGCGCAATTCCGACTGGAGTCCGGGACCAGGAACAGGTTTGTAGTACCGGTTTTAGCCGGACAGCCTTCCCGCCGATGGACTTCCCGGTTGCGAAAAATTACCATCGGGCACTCGGAGATTCTTCCGCGCGCCTGTCAAACGGAAAATCCTCCCTGACGGTCCTTGCGCGGCCAAACCGCCACTCATGTGAAGAAATTCAAATATGGCCAAACCCAAAATCCTTGCGTGGGCCGGAAGCTCGCGCCGCGAATCGATCAATCGCAAGTTGCTCGACCATGTCATCCAACATGTTGAGGAAGCAGGGGGCGACGTGACGCTCGTCAATCTCGGCGAACTCGACGTGCCGCTGTATAACGGAGACCTTGAGTCGGAACAGGGAATACCCGCCGACGCCGCGAAATTCTACGAACTGATGAAAGAACACCCGGCCTTTCTCATTGCCTGTCCGGAATACAATCGCAGCATCACTCCGCTGCTCAAGAACACGATCGACTGGGCGTCACGTCCGCGGACGGGGGAAGCACCGTTGGTAGCGTTCGACGGAAAGTTCGCCGCGCTATGTTCGGCATCAGAGGGAAAGTTTGGCGGGTTGCGCGGACTCTTTCACGTCGCGGAAATCCTCCAGAGTATCGGCACCAACGTCTTGCCGAAACAGATCGCGGTCAGCGCCTTCTCGAAGGCCTTTGACGACGACGGACACCTCGCCGACGAGCGCATGCGATCGATGCTTGCGGCGATGTGCCGCAACCTCGTCGAGCTCGCGGGAACTCGCGCGTAGCGGAACTCGCGCGTAGCTGAACGCATACAGCGCGGCTATCCGTGGCACAGCCCACCGCACATCGACGAAGCCGGTCGCTTCCGAATCATCACCGGCACATGTTACGAACACGCGCACTTTTTCGATTCGGAAAGCCGACTGGCTTGGTTCGAGAAAGAGTTGCTCGATCACATCAAATCGCAGAAGCTTCCCTGTGCCGCATGGGTTGTGCTTCCCAACCACTATCACATCCTGGTGAAGATCGACGACATAAAGCAATTCACGCGGAAGCAGGGCCAGCTCCACGGTCGCACTTCATTCGAGATGAACCGCGAGGACAAGAAGACTGGGCGCAAGGTCTGGTACCGCTGTCAGGACCGCTGCATGCGCAGCGAAGCGCACTATTACACGACGGTGAACTACATCCACAACAACCCGGTCAAACACGGCTACGTGAAGAAGTGGGGCGACTGGCCCTATTCCAGTTTCCACTGGTACTTGGCAAACAAGGGGCGAGATTGGCTGCTCGACCTGTGGCGTGAGTACCCCGTGTTGAACTACGGAGACAAATGGGATGTCTAGCACCGTTCGTAGTACCGCCTTCGTTCGTAGTACCGCCTTCAGGCGGCAATTGCTTTCCGCGTGTAACCGCCTAAAGGCGGAACTACGAACGGCTGGTCGGCCAGACTAGCGTTGCTTTTCCAGAGCTTCGCGCAATGCGCTGGCCGCTTCCTCAAGGATGAAACCGCGATGGAGAATTTTGCCTTCCGGATCCAGCACCAGGCAGAGGGCGTCCATCAAGACCCACTCCAGTTTGGTCAATTCCTCGCTCCGCCTGCCCATTGATTGCCTCTCGGTCGGAATCAAGAAGTCTCTCAACTCCCCGTGCCGATTCCTCCGGGTATGATCTCCAGAAGTTCCACGGCGGGAATGCCGTTGGCGTAGATCAACGCCGTCCGACCGAAACATTCCGCCAACTCCGCATCCGCGAAATATTCC
>JBGTFW010000286.1:0-13483 GCA_041747075.1 Pirellulaceae bacterium | reverse complement strand
TTGGGCATGGGAGTTTCTCACCGATTCGCGCTGGATGGGCATCGACCCCGCACGACTGACCGTGAGTGTTTTCGAGAACGACGACGAGGCAGCGGAAATCTGGCATCGGGAAATCGGCTTGCCGAGCCCGCGGATTGCGCGACTGGGCGAGCGTGACAATTTCTGGCCCGCGGGAGCACCGACCGACGGGCCGGACGGGGTCTGCGGACCTTGCAGCGAGATATTCTTTCATCCCGACAACGGCCCCGAGTGCGAAATCTGGAACCTGGTCTTCACGCAATTCAATCGCAGCGGCGACCCGCCCGGCAATCTCACGCCGCTTCCCGCAAAAAACATTGATACGGGGATGGGGCTGGAGCGGATGGCGGCCGTCATGCAGGGAGTCGATACGAACTTTCACATCGACATCCTCCTTCCGATCGTCCGCTGCGCCGCTGACGTTTGCGGGATCGAGTACGACGCAACGAGCGAGCACGGAAGGCGACTTCGTCGAATTGCCGACCATACACGCGCTTGCGTCATGGCGATTCACGAAAACGTCTATCCCGACAAGCAAAAGGAGAACTACGTTGTACGCCGACTGCTTCGCCGCGCGCTCCTGCAAGGGCATGAGATCGGGCTGCGCAACCCGTTCCTGTTCCAGATCGTTCCCTCGGTCTGCGAGTCGATGGCGGAGCCTTATCCCGACCTGCGCGATACGGCGGACCGAATCGCCCACGTCATCCGCGCCGAGGAAGAAAATTTTCTGCGGACGCTCGACGAGGGACTGGCGCGGATCGAGGAACTTTTTTCCGCAATGCAATCGTCGGGTGCCGGGATCGTCGACGGACGCGCTGCCTTTGATCTCTACCAGGAGCAGGGGATTCCCGCGGAGATGTTCGAGTCATTGGCGCGGGACCGCGGCCTCGAATTTGACTGGGCCGCATTTGAATTGGCGCGTGACCAGCACGCGCTTGACAGCGGATCAGGCCAGCGCGGTGTGATGGGGGACTTTGGACCGATTGATGCAATTCGCCGTGATGTGAAATCGACCGGGTTTCTCGGTTACGCTTGCACCCGTGACAACGGAACCGTTCGCGGGCTGGTCGAAGGTGAAAACATTGTCGACGCGCTGACCGTTTCCGACGGCCAACAGATGTTGGTCCTCGATCGAACGCCCTTTTATGCCGAGGCGGGCGGGCAAGTCGGTGACTGTGGCGAAATCGCAGGGCCGGAAGGCCGCTTCATCGTGAACGACACTCAGAAGATTGGCACCGTGATCGTCCACTACGGCCGAATCGTCGAGGGAAGACTTTCTATCGGCCAGCCAGTCACGGTCGAGGTCAACGCGACGCGACGAGGGGGAATTGAACGAGCCCATTCGGCCACACACATCCTCCACTGGGCCTTGAGGGATTTGCTTGGCGAGCATGCGCAGCAACGCGGGTCGCGGGTTGAGGACGATCAATTGCGTTTTGACTTCTCCAATCTGGAACCGGTCACCGACGAACGGCTGGCGTCGATCGAGCGCGCAACGCTCCAGCGCATTCAGGAAAACTGCGAAGTGCAATCCGAAATCCTCCCGCTGGAGGACGCACGGCGACAGGGTGCCATGATGCTCTTTGGCGAAAAGTATCCCGACCCCGTACGGATGGTTTCGATCGGGGAATTCAGCAAGGAATTGTGTGGCGGCACGCATGTCGCAAGGTCGGCGGAAATTGGCGAGTTTGAAATTGTCTCCGAAGAGGCGGTTTCCGCGGGGACCCGCCGAGTCGTCGCGCTGACCGGCGACAAGGCCCGCCAGCACGCCGCCGGGACGCGCGAACAAGTCCGCCAAGTCGCGCGGTTGCTGGGTGTGGGAACAAGTGAAATGGTCCACGCCACTAGTGAACTTGTCCAGCACGTCAAGAGCCTGAAAAAACAACTGGCCGCGGGGAGGGCGGAAGCGTCCGGTCGCGCCGCGCCGCGGACTGCCGTTGATTCTTCGACGATCGATCCCGCCGACGCGCCGTACGCCGAAGTTCGTGAAGTTGTCCGCCAGCTCTCGCGACTGCTGAATGTTCCCGACAGCGATGTCGCCGTGCGAATAGAATCGCTGCAGGCAGAGATCGAATCGTTGAAAAGCGATATGACGCAGCTCCGCACCGCGAACATCTTGTCGGCCGATGACCTGATGCGGCGGGCGTTCGACGCCGATGGAGTCGCCGTAATCGTCAGCGAAGTTCCCGGCGCAAACGTCAACGCGATGCGCGCATTGATCGACCAGCTTCGCAGAAAGAATTCGTTGATCGCGGTATTCCTGGCATCGATCCAGGGGACGGAGAAAATCATGTTGCTCGCCGGACTCGGCCGCGACGTGGTGTCGCGCGGATTCAGCGCCGGAGAATGGGTCAAGTCGGTGGCTCCGATCGTTGACGGCGGTGGCGGCGGGAAACCCGATATGGCTCAGGCCGGTGGGAAGCGGCCCGAAAAACTCAACGAAGCGCTCGACGCCGCTCGCCAGTTCATGCTCACCGCCACCGCGACTTGACCCCGTTCAATCGGCCAGGCGGCCGGATATCAATCGTCACCCAATTGAGGCCAATTATGATTCTCAAGAATCTCGCATTCGCACCGGTGAACCTGACATTCCTTGCGGCAGCGCTTTGCATAGCCTGGACGGGTTGTTCTCCCGATTCGACAAGCAAGACAAATGAACCGCAGAGCGGCAACCCAGGTGAATCGGGAGACGCCAACCCGAACGATTCCATGCCGTCGGAAACGCCCGCCCAGCGGCAACCGGTTGATTTCGACTCGTTTGTCGCGACGATCGACGTCGAACACCCCGACGCCCGGCAACCGGTGCGCGCGAACATGGGTATTTTGCTCAACGAGGCCGCCCCCGGCGGTACCGCTGAAATTGTCGTCCGTGCAAGAATCGCGGAGGGCTGGCACATTTACGCACTCGACGCGGGCGAAATCGGAATTCCGATGAAGCTGGCCCTCGAGCTTCCCGACGGTGTTGAAACGGAGGGTGAGTGGCAGTTGCCCCAGCCCGCCGCTCACGAGGATTCGATGGGACCCTCGCAAATCTACGAGGGCGAAGTCGTCTTTCGCCGCAAGATTCACATGGCCGATTCGGTTAGCGCGAAAGACCTGGAAATCAAGTGCGATTTCGCGTGGCAGGCGTGCGACGCTTCGGTTTGCCTCCCCCCGGCCAGGACACCGCTGACAACGACCTTGCAAGGAGATGGCGCGGGGAAGAACGAATAGGCCATAAAAGCACGAAGCGCCAGCGAGTGAACGACCGTGCGCGTGAGGTTCACTCGCTGGCGCTTCGTGCTTGTTTTTTCGAGAGGTTCACTCGCTGGCGCTTCGTGCTTGTTTTTTCGAGGCGAGGAGGCCTTTTAGCGCTGAGAGGGCCGACTCGTAATCGGGTTCGCTGGTCACTTCGCTGACCGTCTCGGCATGGACGATCTTGCCATCCGCATCCATCACGAAAACGCCGCGAGCAAGCAGCTTCAATTCCTCAATGAGCATTCCCCAGTTTTCGCCAAAGCTGCGATCCTGATAATCGCTGGCCACCCGCATATTCGTGACGTCGTTGTCGCTGCAAAATCGTCCCTGGGCAAAGGGCAGGTCCGCGCTCACCGTCAGGGCGTTGACCGAATCGCCCAGCTCGCCAAGCTGTTCGTTGAACTTCCGCGTCTGCATCGCGCAAACGCCCGTGTCGAGGGACGGGACAACGCTCAGCAATGTGGGCTTGCCCTTCACGTCGTCAAGGGTCAACGTCTTCATGCCATCCTTGAAGAAATGGAGCCGGAACGCAGGTGCCTGATCGCCGGCCCTGAGTTCCCGGCCCGAGAGCGTCATGGGGGTTCCCTTGAAAGTTACCGCGGCGGCGCGAGACATGCGAATACCTCAAATTACGAGTGGTGCGGAGGGGGAAAGCACCAATATCCCGCCATCGGGCACGACAATCAAGTGGGACTGGAATCCGGCTGCGCGGAACCCTCGGCGGGAGCGCAAGCTGAGCCTGCCGTGTCAAACTCGCGGTGGATACGGGCGATTCGTTCACGAATGGGCGGATGAAAGAGCGATCCGCGATCCCAGGCACCCTGATTGTGAAGTGCGAGGCGCAACAACGCACTGCAATAGTCGTCTCGAAGCCGCGGACAGGGACGCCCCGCCGCCTCAAGGAGCGCGTATCGATCGGCCTGATACTCGCACCACTGATACAGCGGAATCACGATGACAAGCAACCACGAAACGCAGAATGCCAGCGCGGCCGCTCCGGCAATCCATGCTTCACCCGCCGGTCGAACGACAGATCCGGTATTTCCGCGATTGCCCCATCCCAAAACGGCACCCGCGATCGCAACCGGCACCAGCCACGCTGCGAGTCGAATCCACAAGTGACGGTTGACGAGGTGTCCCAGTTCATGCCGAAAAATCGCGGTGACTTCGCCGTGATCAAATTGCCGGAGCAGTTCATCAGTAAGCAGCACGCGGCGGAAGCGGGGTGCCATTCCGACGACGAGAGCATTTACCACCGACCCGGACGTTTCCCAAATCCGGACGTGCGGCAATCGAAGCCGCCGCTCCGCGCAACAACTCGCCAGTTGGACTTTCAGCACTTCATCGGCCAGCGGACGGGTTCGCCAGCACATGCTCACCAGCAAGGGATACAGCCACAACAGGACAAGCAGAAATAACGAAGCGCCCAATCCCGATTCGAGGGTCAGCGAATCAGGAGACAGCTCGATCCATTGGCGTACGAGTAACAGCAGCGCCAACGGCACGACGAACATTGAAAAAAGGACGCGGAAATGCAGACCCGCCCCCCCGATGCGCTCGCCCCTTCGCTCACTCGCGCCGTATCGCGCGCACATCAACAGCGCCCGTGCAAGAAAGCAATTTGTCAGTCCGGTCAGCCACATAGCCGTCCAACGTCGCAAGAAACCAGAATCGAGGAAACCCGTCGTCAGGTTTTCAGTCTGGTCGGCGTCGTCGCGTCGGTCAAGATTGGCGAATCGCAACGACGCGATTTCGCGGAATGCGCGTTCGGGTCGAAACGAATGTTACGGGTTTGGGTCAAGGATCGGTGCGCGATCGTTCGCAGCATCGTTCGTAGCATCGTTCGTAGCGCGAACTGCCAGTTCGCGACACCCTGCGAACTGGCAGTTCGCACTACGTTTTCCGGCAATACAAACCCCGGAGCCGGCATGCCCCGCTATTGCAACACCCGCACCACTAGCGGGGGACATACTGGTTGAGACTGCCGAGCCGGCTTTGGCCGGGCTGGAAGGGGACGACCTGGGCGGCGCGAACCGTTCCCTGAAGGGCCGCGATCTTCTGCGCGACATCCGGTTGCATGTTGTTCGACTGGTAGGAGCGAACATAATTCTCCAGCGCCAACTGGTACTCGCCGGCGTCCTCGCGTATCTGGCCCATCGCCTTGAGAGCGCGGGCGTTGGTCGACTCCAGATTCAGCGCGTCAACGAGTAACTGTTTCGCGGCATTGACGTTGCCGGCTTCGCGATACATTCGCGCCAGTTCAATCACCGGCTCGGCGGAACCCGGCACACTGGCTCGCCACCCGTCGATCAACTGGAACGCCTCGGCGATGCGTCCGTTCTGGACCGTCAGCGCCGCAAGACTGCGCCACGCATCACTGTGATTGGGATCGATCGCGAGGGCTTGCCGGAAGAACTGGTCCGATTGCCGCAGCCAGTCCGCGTTGCGCTGCTGGACCCCAAGGTAATAATACGTCGCACCGAGATTGTACCAGGCATCGGCGCTGCGAGGATTGTTTTGCAAGGCTTGCTGGAACGAGGAGATCGCCTGCGTATATTGCCCTTGATCAAAGTGGCGTTTGCCCTGGATATTCTGTCCCGTCGAGGCGAGATTGCATCCGCTTGCCAGCATCAGCGACACCGACGCCAGCCCCACGACACTCGCGCCTCGAATCAAACCGATTCGATCGAGGAAGTTCGACCAGGCTTTCCGGGATATGGGAGGTTCTCGCGTCATGGCCCTCGCCGCTGTCGGATCACAAAACAGGCTGTTGAGCGGCGGCAAGGTAGAAAACCGGGGCAGCCGTGGCAATAGCAGCGCAAAACAAAAAAACGGCCTTCTCGAAAGAGAGGGCTGGTTGGCGATTCAAAGCGCGAATCGCGAGGGAACGCTCAGGAAATTTGACAGCTCTTTTCCGCCATTGGGCTCGACTTGCTGTAACCCAGATCCTTGAGGACTTCGAGAATTTCGCTGCAAGTCGGGAACATGCGGCCGCTACGGCGCTTGTATTCGTCCATCGCGTGCATGAACTCAATTTCGGCGTCGTTGTAGTCGCGTTCGCAAGTCGTCGGATCGATCTGCCGACGCCGGGTCGCCTTGCGGCGAGTCGACGCAACGGGAACGGCCTCTTTGCGTCGATCTTCGGGTTTACGGCGTCCGGTTTCGTTCAATTTGCTGGCAGAATCGCTGGATTTCCTGGCAGGCATGATCGTTTCCTTTTCTCATTCCGGGGCGGAAGGTTTTTTCGACGATTCCAGCCGGGACCTGGGGGACTGGAACCGCACTGTTGAAAAAATACATGATGTGGGAAAAGTACAACGAAAAAGCCGGGAAAACAGTTGAGGTAATTCGGGTAATCTGGCCGGTCGTGTCGGTCGTCCTGATTGCGTGGACGTGTCCGAACCGTGGCGGCGGCGGCCGGCAATTCCAGCTGCCATTGGCGTGCGTTTTTCGCGACCGTTCGGTCAAGCAATGTTCCGCAAGTGGAGCAACGAGTCCATGCCGAAGCCGCCCGGCGAATCGTCGTGAAGGGGAGCAATCCCTGGAAGGTGGTTGCGAATAACCCCAATCGTATAGTTAATTCCGCCCGACCACTTATTGAATACCGGTAGCTCGACGGAGTAACGATACCACGGTTCAATCGATTCAATCGTCGCTGGAATGCCCCTGACGGTCTGCACGGATTCATCAGGCATCAGGGACACCAGGTCAAATTCACGCCAGTCCCCGATCCTTACGGCGATTGCGGGGACGCGGGGAAGGGAAGTCGGCAGCCAGGAAATCCGGCGAATTTCACTCGCCGACTTTGCGGTCGTCGCGACCGTAGTCGTATTGGCTGGCGTCGACGAATTCAATGCGACCGGTTGCATTCGGACGGGTGGATTCCACCACGGAATCAAACCGATCGCGACCAGCGCCGCCGTGGCAACCAGCACCTGAACGACGTCGGAGAATCGATAAGCGCGCTTCTTGAACGACTTTCTCGTTTGAGAATTCGGCGAGGACGCAAAAGCGGGCGAGGGCGCGGGGAGAAAGACGTCCATTGCTGGAGTGACCGCAAGGAAGGCCGCAAAGATGCTCAGCGCCGTGCGGCACTCCTGGCAACACCGCACGTGATCCTGGATTGCCCCATCATCGCGGGGATCGACTCGGCTATCCAGCAAATACTGGATTCGGCTTTCGCACTGACTGCAATTCAATTTCAGGCTCCTGAACGACGCCTCGCTGGGACAATCGGGAAACGATTTCACGCCTTGCACGATGGACCCAGGTCTTGACCGTGCCAAGCGGAACTTCCATCTCCGCGCTGATTTCCTCGTAACTCAGTTGTTGCCGATGGAACATGACGAAGACGCTTCGGTACTCGGTTCGCAAATCGTCAAGCGCCAGTTCGATTTCCTCGTTGAGCAATTCGGCGTCGCGATACATTTCCGACTTGTCGGCGACTGGGCTGGTCAGCGCGTGCCAAACGGGTTGGCGGCCGCGCTGTGCCAGTCGGGTCCGGCAACGGTTGCCGGCAATTGTAAACAACCACGGCTCGATGCTTCGGGTCGAATCCCATCGATGCAGGTTCTTGAGGACCCGCCACAGCGTTTCCTGGGTACAATCCTCGGCGTCTTGGCGATGGCCGAGCATTCGCAGGCAAAAGCCGAAGACGGGCCCCTCAAATCGCTTGAAAAAATCGGTGTGGGCGTACGTTTGCCCGGCCACGCATTGACGGACGAGCGGGATCAATTCGTCGGACACAGCCGTGGCCCTCGGCGATTTCAGGTAAGTACCGGGACAAGACGAAACGGGTTTCAGGTAAACCGCGGGCGTCACGAATATAGACGAATCCGCGAGGAGCAAGGAAAGTTCGCCGCGGAGGGCATTGGATTGACTGAATTCCCGGGAATTCGCCGAAATCCCGCAGGTTTTCTTGATAGTCGTTGTTCGGCACCCTGAAACGGCACTCTGGCTAGACGCAAAGGGCGAAACCATCGAAAACAATGTTTCTACATTCAAAACCGGGTCGTTCCGACCTGGGCAAAAATGCGAAACTGGAACTTGACTTAACGGCGGTTAAAGAACTTCCGCAGCACATCGTCGGCGGCGTTTTTGGTACTCTCGGAACGCACGGTCTCGCGAAAAGGCAGCTTCTTGTACTTTTTCTTGCCCACGTTGCTGTCCGATTCGCGGATGTCGACGGCCGCGGTCGGTGGCGGAACAATGCTTTCGGATATTTCGTCGCTTCGCGTGAACATCTTTGTTGGCGTTTCCTCCAGGCTGAACTGGACGGTATCCTGCATGGCGCGCGACGATTCCTCCTTGCCGGTGTCCGCGAGCCAGTCGGTGATGCTCCCCTCGTCGAATCCGGATTGCCCGACGACCGCGGTTCGTTTCGCGGCGTCGGCGACGCCGGCGACGCGAGGCTTCTTGGTGCCCGGCTGGGCATGATCGATCACGACTTCGAATTGGAGACGGCCGACACGAAGTGTGTCCCCGGATTTCGCATCGTGCGGTTTCTCGATCTTCTCGCCGTTGACAAAGGTTCCATTGCGGCTGCCCATATCGGCAATGACAACCGACCCGTTTTCAATTTTCACCGAACAGTGTTTTCGGCTAATCAGATCGCTGCTTGGTTTGAGATGAGCCTCCTCGCCACGCCCGATTACAAATTCCGGGACACTGAGCCGGATTTCCCTGCCATCGTTCTTGCCTCCGATGACCTTGAGCTTCACTTGCATACAAAAAACTTCCTTCTGTGCGGACTTGCCCCCGTCCCGCCGAGCCGTCGTCGGCATCGCTGGCCGGATAAACTTGTTTCGTCGCGCCTGACAGGACCGCGACCCGCCGCAAGAATTTCGCCGAACCCGTTATCGGGCCCGACCAGACCTCGGTGGTTCGCCGACGTTGTCAGAGAGAGACCCCTTGAAAAAAGTAAAGCTATGATTTCTCCCGAACGGCATTATAGGCACGCCGTTCGATCGTTCAAATGGACTAATTGGCGAATTCCTGAAAAAGTTCGTCACTAGGCCGATTTGACTGCCCTTTCCGCCATGTCCGCCCTCTTTGCCCGACTTGGCTTGGATCGCTCGATTCATTGGTGACTGGGGTATCTTGCCCCAGTACTGCGGCTGGCGGGAGCCGCAGCCACGATCAATGCCGGATGAATTGGGCACCGGCGTCACTGAATCCGCCAGGGTCAATCTCGTCAATAAGTCCTCTCAGCGTTTTTTTGTCCAGTGCGCGGACGCGAAGCATTTCTCCTCAGCGCGCAGGGCCCGGTTTTCCTCGTCGTGATCAAGGCGTCCACGTTCCAGTTTCCAGTCAAATTCCCGGGCGAGAACGCCCGACCATTGTTCCAACAAAGACTCCGCGTTCAGGTATTTTCCCTCACGGATTTCCGCGATTCCTGGCAGTTCCGGAGTCGCCGCGGATTGCCCCAGCAAGATGCTTCCGTGCTGGAGCAAGGCATCGCGTCGTCGCCGTTGCGCGCTGCCGATAATCTTGACGCCGTCCACCACGACGTCGCCCGCGGCGCGGCGCTGGAAACATAGAAAGGGTTCGTCGCGGGTTTCCGACATGGCCTCTTCGACAACTTCACATCCACGCACGCCGCACGCTTCAAGTGTCTCGATCAGCGAGCGATGAACGCGGCGAAACAGTTCGTTGTGCTCACGCGCAAGCGGGTCGCACGCCGGTAATACCAGGCTGTAAGTCAACTCGTCGTCGTGGAGGATCGCACCGCCACCGGTTTCCCTGCGAACGACCGGGCAATGGCTGCTCGCCTTGTGCATCCGCCGCTGTTCGTAAGGCTGGAAATAGCCGAGCGAAATCGTTGCCGGGGTCCACCGGTAAACGCGCAGCGTCGCAACGCCACCGCGCGTCGCCGACTCAAGCAAGGCCCGATCGACCGCCATGTTCCAGCTTCCCCGTGCGGGCCCGTCGACGATCAGGCGAACCCGCGCAGCGTCTTTTGCGTCAGCTATTTGCATCTCGTGTTGGAAAATCTCTTGTTTGAATCGGTAATTGTCCTCAATTGTTCCGATTTGAGTGTAGAACATTTGTCCTCAATTGTTCCGATGATCGAACGACTCCGGGAACCGTTGAGACCAGGGTTCGACAAACTTGACGCTTTCCATCTAGCCAGCCGCCGGGCCTTTGGCGAAAATGGAACGAATATTGTCCGGTGGTAAACCTCGCTTTCAAATACTCTCTTGTAGTGTCCAATCTGTCTCGCGAAACCTGGTGAATGCACGATCACGAACGAAAACAGGCTGTCGATAACGAAGTCGCCATTCTCGTGCGCGTTATCCACGGTCGCTACGATGAACTGGCCGACCCGCTCGAGGAACTTGAGGGGCTGGCAAGGACCGCTGGGGCGATCGTCGCGGGAGGGCTTGTCCAGCGTCGTGAAAAGCCTGACGTCGCGACTTACCTCGGAAAGGGCAAGGTAGACGAGCTGGAACGGCTTGTCGAGTTTCATGCCGCCGACGTCGTTGTCTTTGACAATAATCTGTCGCCAGCCCAGATTCGCAATTTGGAACAACGGCTGGAAGTCAAGGTGCTCGACCGCACCGAGCTGATCCTTGACATCTTCGCGACGCGAGCGCGAACGTGGGAAGCGCGACTGGCGGTCGAACTCGCCCAACTTGAATACTCGCTCCCGCGGCTCAAGCGAATGTGGACGCACCTTTCACGAATCAAAATGGGGGTCGGGATGCGCGGTCCCGGCGAGAAACAACTGGAAGTTGACCGGCGACTGGTCGAAAAACGGATTCACGAACTGCGCTCCGAGCTGAACAAGATCGAGAAGCGCAAGGAGCGAGTCGTCGCGGCGCGAAAAGATCACATGTCGGTCTCGCTCGTTGGCTATACGAACGCCGGCAAGAGCACGTTGATGAACGCCCTCACCGACGCCGATGTCCTGGCCGAGGACAAGTTGTTTGCGACTCTCGACACGCGGACTCGCCGCTGGCAATTGCCGAGCTGGGGACCTGTTCTGCTGAGTGACACCGTCGGATTTATTCGCGATCTGCCGCATCGCCTGGTGACGAGTTTCAAGGCCACGCTGGAGGAAGCGCGACAGGCCGATCTGCTGCTACACGTTGCCGACGTCAGCCACCCCGACGTGATGCGCCAGATCAGCGCCGTTTACGACGTCCTTCGCGAGATCGGTATCGAGGAAAAGGAAACGCTCCTCGTTCTCAACAAGATCGATCGCGTCGATAACCAGCACCACGTGGCCGCGATCCTCCGTCGTTACCCAAGCGCCGTTCAGACAAGCGCCCGGACGCGCGTCGGGTTCGATCGGCTTCACGAAGCGGTCAGTGACGCACTCAGTCGCTCGTTTCGGCTGGTGGAAATCGAGTCGTCGGTCGGCAATGGGCGCCTTATCGCCTTCCTCTCGGCGCATTGCGAAATCGTTTCGACGCGCTACACCGATACCCGCGTTTTCATTCGCTGTCGCGCGCCAGGCACGGTCATCGGCCAGATTCGCGAACCCGATACGGAAATCCGCTATTTGGAAACCGTTGATGGCGACGGAGTAGCCGAACCCCGGGATGGCGAAGACATGTGCGGGAAAACCGCGCGTGTTCATCCCGCGAACCGTCGCGTGGATGAAGTAGCCTGAGATGGCGCGGCGCGAACTTCACGGAAAACGGGTCGTCATTACCGGCGCGTCGAGCGGCATCGGACGGGAACTGGCCTTGCAAATGGCCGAAAGCGGTGCCCGCTTGATCGTCAACGGACGGCGACTCGACCGGCTGGAACAACTTGCCGGTGAAGCGACTTCGCGTGGAGGCGAAGTGCATGTGATCGCCGGCGACGTGACCGAGCCAGCCATTCAGGCGCGGCTTGTCGATGAAAGCGTCGAGCAATTCGGTGGCCTGGATGTGCTCGTCAACAATGCCGGGATCGGTGCGATTGGTCCGTTCGCCGGTGCGACCTCCGAGCGAATGCGGCGCGTGATGGAAGTCAACTTTTTCGCGGCGGTCGAGCTGAGCCGCCTTGCGATTCCCGTTCTTCGCGCGGGCGAAGCTCCGATCCTTGTGAACGTCGGGAGCGTTCTCGGCCACCGCGCGATGCCGCTCAAAAGCGAGTACTGCGCCAGCAAGTTTGCACTGCACGGCTGGTCGGACGCGCTGCGCGCTGAATTGACCCGGGAAGGAATTGATGTATTGCTGGTCAGTCCGAGTACGACGGCGAGCGAGTTTTTTGAGAATGTAATCGAGAATTCGGCGGACAGGTACGTCAAGATGTCTCGCGCACGTTCGCCCGCGTGGGTCGCGCGGCAGTCGATTCGCGCGATCCAACGCGGCGATCACGAAATCATCCTCAGCCCATCGGGTCGCGGCATGGTGTGGCTTGACCGGCTCCTTCCCGGCCTTGCAAACCGCCTCGCCGCGCGGTTCGGTCAAGGCTAGCACTCCCTCACGCATCAAACATGTCCTGGTTGGACAGCGCCATGTTGATCAGCCGCCGTGCACTAGCACCCGGTTTTTGGCGCATTGGCGCTTTCCAGTTAGGTCGGGCGATAAATTAACGAAAATCGCGCGACTGGACCTTCAGTTCCCCCAAGCGGCCCTCAAGGTCCTCGATCCGGTTGACGATCACATGCGTCACGCCGCTGCGCCGTTCCAGCCGTCCGTGAGCGAGCCACCCGGCAGACGTCCGCACGATCCGGTAATAGCGCTCCCACACAGGCGGCTTGATGACCAGATTGATCGTACCCGTTTCGTCCTCCAGCGTGACAAACGTGATTCCCTTGGCCGTCGAAGGCCGCTGGCGGAGGATCACCAGCCCCGCCACGCGAACCTGGCGGTTGTTGGGCCGCGACTCCAGTTCCACCGCCGTCGCGACGCCCAGCGACCCGAGCGCTTCGCGGTAAAACGAGAGCGGATGCGCCTTGAGCGACAAACCGGTCGCGCGGTAGTCGGCAATCACTTCTTCCTGACCGCCCAGCGCGGGGAGCAGTGCATCTTCGTCATCATCGGAGATGTGCGGGTCGAAAAGAGGTTGCTCCTGGGGCTTGCGTTCCTGGCCCAGTGCCTGCCACAGCGCGACGCGGCGGTCCTGTTTTAACGAAGCGAGCGCGTCGGCCTTGCCCAGCCGTTCGATGACCGCCTGCCCCAGGCCGGTGCGCCGGGCGAGGTCGGCGAGCGAACCAAACGACCCGTCCTGGTCGCGCGCCGCGACGATTTTCTGTGCCGCCAATTCCGGCAGGCCGCGGATTTGCCGCAGG
>JBGTFW010000285.1:0-3984 GCA_041747075.1 Pirellulaceae bacterium | reverse complement strand
CATCCGGAGTACCACTGGGTGTCCGGCGTCGAGACCACCAGCGGTCCGTTGGGCCAGGGAGTTGCGAACAGCGTCGGCATGGCCATCGCACAGAAGTGGCTCGCCAATCGCTACAACCAGCCGGGCTTCGATGTTTTCGACTACGACATCTATTCCATCTGCGGTGACGGCGACATGATGGAAGGTATTTCGTCCGAAGCCGCATCTCTAGCGGGACACCTCGGGCTCGACAATCTCTGCTGGGTTTACGACAACAACCACATTACCATCGAAGGCAGTACGGATATCACCTTTACAGAGGACGTTGCCGCCCGGTTTCTGGCATACGGCTGGAATGTCCTGCGTGTCGGGGACGCCAACGACATCGATCGGATCGAGCACGCACTCGACGTGTTTCGACAGACACGGGGCGGCCCGACTTTCATCATTCTCGATAGCCACATCGGGTATGGCGCGCCGCATAAGCAGGACACGGCGGCGGCCCATGGCGAACCGCTCGGTGACGATGAAATTCGCCTCAGTAAACGCTTCTATGGATGGCCCGAGGACGCAAAGTTCTTCGTTCCCGACGGCGTTTGCGAACACTTCGATGCCGGGATCGGCCAGCGCGGTGCCGAAGCGCACCATCGCTGGAGGAAACTCTTTGTCGCCTACCGGGATAAGTATCCCGTACTCGCCGCCGAGATTGACCAGATGCAGCGCCGCGAACTTCCGGCGGGGTGGGACAACAACCTCCCCAACTTCCACGCCGATGCAACCGGGATTGCTGGCCGAGAGGCATCAGGACATATACTGAACGTGCTCGCGCAGAACATTCCCTGGTTACTGGGAGGCTCCGCAGATCTGGGACCATCAAACAAAACGACATTGAAGTTCACGGGAGCAGGTGACTTTCAGGCAGACAGCCCCGGCGGGAGGAACCTGCATTTCGGGATTCGCGAGCACGCGATGGCTGCCATCGTCAACGGTCTCTCGTTGTCAAAGCTGCGAGCCTTCGGAGCGACCTTCTTCATCTTTAGCGATTATGCACGGCCTGCTATTCGTCTCTCGGCGCTGATGGAGCTGCCCACCATCTTTGTCTTCACGCATGATGCGATGGGCGACGGTGAAGACGGCCCGACGCATCAGCCGGTGGAGCAGTTGATCTCACTGCGTGCAATTCCGGGTCTGGCCGTGCTGCGGCCGGGCGATGCCAACGAAGTCGTCGAGGCGTACCGATACATCATGCAACTGCGCCACGAACCTGCCGCGTTAGTTCTGTCACGCCAGCCGTTGCCGACCCTGGACCGTGACAAATATGCCTCTGCGGCCGGAGTGGCACGCGGCGCTTATGTGCTCGCCGACGCTCGCGGTGGCAAGCCGGAGATCCTGATCATCGCCACGGGCAGTGAACTCGGTCTCGCGGTTCAGGCACACGAACAACTCGCAGCCGAGGGCATCCGCTCGCGCGTAGTGTCGATGCCTTCCTGGGATATTTTCGAGAAGCAGACGCAGGAATATCGGAACAGCGTGCTGCCACGCGAACTGACGGCGCGCATCGCTATCGAGCAAGGCTCAACACTCGGCTGGGATCGCTACGTCGGCGCATCCGGACAGGTCATCGGCATGCAGACGTTTGGTGCCTCAGCGCCTCTCAAGGAACTTCAGAAGAAATTCGGTTTTGAACCCGATCGCCTGGCGGCAGCGGCGAAGAAGCTCTTAAGGGCCGAAGGATCAGCCTGATGACCTTCCGCATCCACCTCCGGGTATTGCGGCTGGAGCGACATTGGATTTCTCGCATCTCAGGTCCAGTATTATTCTCCCATTCCTGGTAACCCCCATCCTGGGTATTGGCATTTTGTCAGGCGGCGCCAAACTGAAGACAATCACAACAATTCTGCTGGCATGGATTACGACATTGCCCGTTGCGGCCGGACTTGGAGCGCTAAGTTACCTGTTGGTTAACACGCTGACCAGAATGCAATGACTGGGTCGCAACTCACAAGCCTGCAAAACCAGGAAGCAAAGAATGAAGCCTTGGACAATTTTACCGTGAGATCGACGTAGTAACCATTCCGAACATGCCTGGTTTGAGAACGTGTTCATTGTCGATTACTTCGGCTTCGACGCGGAGTGTCCGCGTTCGCTGGTCCAGTTCTCCTGAGGTTCTTTTTATCGCTCCGTTGAAAATCTGATCCTTGAGTGAATCGACGCGCAGTTCGACGGACTGTCCGCACTGCACCATGGCAGCGGTCGATTCAGGCACGTCGAAAACGATGCGAAATCTGTCGACTCGATTCAATATGAATAGCGGTTCGCCCTGTGACGCCGCCGCTGACATGACAAAATCGCCCGTGTCGATCCCGCGATGCGAGATGGTTCCGTCAAATGGGGCCCGAATCATCGAGTAGTGCATCAGTGCTTCGGTATGGGCGAGAGTCGCCTTGGCAACTTTGAGTTGCGACCGTGCATAGGCCAAGTCTGCTTCGGCCTGTTTTTGATCGGCTTGGGCAACCAGAATCCCCGATTCCGCCGACCCAACATCCGCTTCGGCACTTTGCAATGCTGCGTCGGCGGCGCGGAGTTGCAATTGCTTCTCGTCCTGCATGCCTGCATTGACCGCCCGGGAACTCACCAGTGTCGAAATGCGATCCAATTCACTGCGGGCGAATTGTATTTCGGCGTGGTACTTTTCCAGATGGGCTTTGACCGCTGCCATTTGCGACCGGGCCGCCGAAACTCTCGCTTTGGATGCAGCCACACGGGCGTCGGCCTGGCGAATCGCCGACTGGGCCTGCTCGACCAGCGCCTCTTTCTGAAGCTTTTCCTGTTCCATCTCCGGAATCGACAATTCGGCCAGCAAGGCGCCTTTTTTTACCTGTTCGCCAATATCGACGTGAACGACTGAAACAAAACCGGAAGCCTTGGCAACGATGTTGGCCCGTTCGTAGGGCTCGACCTGTGCCGGTTGCTTCAGAGTGACGGGTTGGGAAACATCCGCTGTCGGCGACTGCGACTGGGCTGTCAAAGGTAACGCCGACAAGCCAATCAAAACTGCCAAAGCAATCGATCGAAGTTCAAAATTCACGGCGACCTCACAAAAAAATTCTTGAATATTGGATTGGGACGGCGTTGTCCAGCGTAGAACAATGATTGTGTCATGCGGTTTGGCGCACCTTGTTGCGACTCTTGAAAATCACGTACAGACTTGGCACAACGAAAATCGTAAGGATCGTGGAAGCGGTCAGGCCTCCGATAACGGCCCGCGCAAGGGGCATCGTGGGGTCCCCTTCGTGCAGTGCCAGCGGGATCAAGCCAAACACCATGGCCAAGGCCGTCATCAAGATCGGACGTAGTCGAACCGATCCGGCTTCGATGGCGGCTTCATAGGCTGGCTTTCCCTCTGCGCGCAACCGATTTGCGAATTCAATCAGCAGGATCGAATTCGTCACCGCAATACCGATCATGAACACGCCCCCCATCAACGATTGAATATTGAATGTGGTGCTGGTCAACCAGAGGATTCCGAGCACGCCGATCACTCCCAGCGGCACCGCAAACATGATGATGAAGGGGTCGAGAAACGAGCGGAACTGCGCGACCATGATCAGGTAGATCAAAATGCCGGACAGAATCATTCCGAAACCGAGACTGTTGAATGATTCGTTCATGCTGGCCACTTCGCCGCGCATGGTCACCGCGTAGCCCGCCAGGCCATCCTCTCCACCCCCCGGATCAGGCGGCATCCAGGAGACCTGCCGTGCGACGGCGTTGGCTGCCGGTTGTTTTCGATTGCCCCACTCGTTGAGGACTTTCTCAATTTCCCCGGAAACCGATCCGATATCTCGCCCTTCGACGTTGGCATAGATATCGACAACTCGGGCCAACGCCAAATGGTTAACTTCGACAGCCGATTCCGCCATCGTCGGTTCGGCCACCAGGTTTTGCAGTTGAATCGGGCTCATCGCGCCTTGACCTGTAATCGGCACCGTTCGCAATGCGTCA